>NZ_JAIUHK010000069.1:0-8944 GCF_020165075.1 Mesorhizobium sp. CA4 | reverse complement strand
CCGAAAGGACGACCAGGATCCACTCGGCCTCCTTCCCACTTCAACCATACACCAGAACCAACACACAGGATCCTAGGATCTGCGCGACGCCACTTCGCGGCTGCTCCGCCCTAGGATGACGAAGTTCGGAAGGCTTCAGCCAATCTCGGGCGAGGAACTAGGCCTTTTTGCCGTGCCTGGCCAGATCCTGCGCAATCGACAGCCGCAGCAGGTCGGCCAACTCGCGCGCAGCGCGGTTCTCGGCGTCGATCTGCGCACGATAGGCCGCGAATTCCTGGCGCGGCCGGTCGAAGGACGAGGGTATCGAACGCTTGCCGACAGCAATCACCGTATTGGTCGCGGTGTCCCTGAGCACGTAATTCGCGGTCAGCGTGACCGTGCCGGCCGTCGGCTCGTCTTCCTGGGTCTGCACCTGCACGATGGCCGCCGATTCGACGAGCTCGGTGACGCCGAGATCGAGCGTGTAGGCCGGCGAGGCCGGCTCACCCGAGCCCTGCCCGAAGGCGAAGATCAGATTGTTGCGCACTTGCTGCGCGTAGCGGGTGTTGACCGGCTTGATCGAGATCGATGCGAGCTCCGCGGATGCGCTGAGCTGCGATCCGGGTGACAGCGGCTGGCTGGAATAGAGCGGCCGCACGGTGCAGGCCGAAACCAGCGCAAGCGCGGCGGCCATGCCGCAGACCGCCAGGCGGCCGCGCAGGCGGACCGGTTGTGACTTCACCGGATCAGGCAACGACATTGACGATCCTCTGCGGGACGATGATCACCTTGCGCGGAGCCTTACCTTCCAGTGCTTTTTGCACGAAGTCGAGAGCCAGCACCGCTTTTTCGACGGCACCTTGATCCGCGTCGCGGGCAATTGTCAAATCCCCGCGCTTCTTGCCGTTGACCTGCACCGGCAGCACGATCTCGTTGTCGACGACCAGCGCCGGATCGTAGACCGGCCAGGGCCGCTCGGCGACCATCTCCGTGCCGCCCAGCGCCTGCCAGCACTCTTCCGCCAGATGCGGCATCATCGGCGCGATCACATGCACCAGGATTTCCACCGCCTCACGGCAGGCGCCCTTTAGCTCCGCATCGGCCTTGCCCTCGGCGACGTCATTGAGCGGCGTGGCCAAGGCATTGGCCAGTTCGTAGATGCGAGCAATGGCGCGGTTGAAGCCGAGCCGTTCAATGTCTTCGCCGATCGCCTTCAGGATCTTGTGCGCAGCCTTGGAAACAGCACCCGCTTCGCCGTCATTCTCCGCTTGCGGCTTGATGCCGCCCAGCGTCTCGGCCGCGATCGACACCAGCCGCCAGATGCGCTGCACGAAGCGGTGCGCGCCGGCCGCGCCCTCGTCGGTCCATTCGACGTCGCGCTCCGGCGGCGAGTCCGACAGCATGAACCAGCGCGCCGTGTCGGCGCCGTAGCCGTCGGTGATCTCTTCCGGGCTCACCGTGTTCTTCTTCGACTTCGACATCTTTTCCAGGGCGCCAATCGTCGCCTCCTCGCCGGTGGCGATCTCGACGGCACGGCGCTTGCCGCCGACGTCCTCGATCCTGACCTCGCCCGGCGACAGCCAGCGTCCGTTGTTGGACGGGCCGCCGACGCGGTAGGTCTCGTGCACCACCATGCCTTGCGTGAACAGCCCCTTGAACGGCTCGGCCAGATTGAGGTGACCGGTCTCGCGCATGGCGCGGGTGAAGAAGCGCGAATAGAGCAGATGCAGGATCGCGTGCTCGATGCCGCCGATATACTGGTCGACCGCCAGCCATTCGTCGGCCGCCTTCGGCTCGGTCGGCTCGTTGGCCCAGGGCGCGGTAAAGCGCGCGAAATACCACGACGAATCGACGAAGGTATCCATCGTGTCGGTCTCGCGCCGCGCATCGCGGCCGCATTGCGGGCATTTCACATGCCGCCAGGTTGGATGACGGTCGAGCGGGTTGCCCGGGCGGTCGAACTCGATGTCGTCGGGCAGCTTGACCGGCAGGTCGGCCTTCGGCACCGGCACGACGCCGCAGGCCTCGCAATGGATCATCGGGATCGGGCAGCCCCAGTAGCGCTGGCGCGAAATGCCCCAGTCGCGCAGGCGAAAATTCACCTTGCGCTCCGCCATCGGCCGGCCGCCGATGCTTTTCTGCTCCAGGAGCTTGGCCACTTCATCGAACGCCCTCTCGGGCTTCATGCCGTCGAGGAAGCGCGAATTGATCATCACCCCGTCGTCGACATAGGCTTCCTCGATGATCTGGAAGGTCTTCGCGTCGGCACCTTCCGGCATAACCACCGGGATCACCGGCAGGCCGTATTTGTTGGCGAAGTCGAGGTCGCGCTGGTCGCCCGACGGGCAGCCGAAAATGGCGCCGGTGCCGTATTCCATCAGCACGAAATTGGCGACATAGACCGGCAGCGTCCAATTCTCGTCGAACGGATGGACGACGCGGATGCCGGTGTCGAAACCCTTCTTCTCGGCCGTCTCGAGCGCCGCCACCGAGGTGCCCATGTGACGGACTTCGTCGATGAACTTCGCCAGCTCGACATTATCCTCGGCGGCCTTTCTCGCCAGCGGATGGTCGGCGGCGACCGCCATGAAGGAGGCGCCGAAGATGGTGTCGGGCCGGGTCGTGTAGACTTCCAGTTCGTTCGTGTCGCCAACCGGTGCCGCCAGCGGCCAGCGGATCAGCAGCCCTTCAGAGCGGCCGATCCAGTTGTGCTGCATCAGCTTGACCTTTTCCGGCCACTCTTCGAGCCCATTGAGCGAGTCCAGCAGGTCCTGCGCGAAGTCGGTGATCTTGAAGAACCACTGCGTCAGCTCACGCTGCTCGACCAGCGCGCCCGAGCGCCAGCCGCGGCCGTCGATGACCTGCTCGTTGGCGAGCACGGTCATGTCCTCCGGGTCCCAGTTCACCTTGGAGGATTTGCGCGTCACCAGCCCCTTCTCGACGAAGTCGAGGAACAGCATCTGCTGGCGGTGGTAATAGTCGACGTCGCAGGTCGCGAACTCGCGCGCCCAGTCGAGCGACAGGCCCATCATCTTGAGCTGCTCGCGCATGACCGCGATGTTCTCGTAGGTCCAGTCCTTGGGGTGGACCTTATTCTGCATGGCGGCGTTTTCGGCCGGCATGCCGAACGCGTCCCAGCCCATCGGATGCAGCACGTTGAAACCCTTGGCGCGCTTGTAGCGCGCCACCACGTCGCCCATCGTGTAGTTGCGGGTGTGGCCGATATGGATCTTGCCCGACGGATAGGGGAACATCTCGAGCACGTAGTATTTCGGCTTCGGGTCGTCGTTGCGGGCCTCGAACAGCTTCTTTTCGGCCCAGGCCTTCTGCCATTTGGGCTCTGACGTGCGCGGATTGTATCGTTCGGTTGCCATCGGATGTTTTTCACTTAAAAGCAGGTGCGCGGTGCTGGATTAAGGCGCGTTGATATTCAGGTCAGGCCGAGCCGAAAATGGCGGGTTCCGAGAACCGGAGCGGAACGTACTTAAAGTACGTGAGCACCGGAAGCGCAGGAAACTGGCATTTGCAGGCCGGCATCACCTGAATATCGACACGCCTAGGCCGGCAGCCGAGACAATGTCGTCGCGGTGTTCACCATGGATTGCCGGACCCGTCAACTGCGGCGAGCCGGCCGGCCATGAAAACTATGGGCAGGATAGTGGCATGACGAACGCCGTAGAGCAGCTTCAGGCGGTCAAGGCGAAGATCGCGAATGCCGAGCGCGAGGCGAAGCGCGCGCCAGGCGCCGTCACGCTTGTGGCGGTGTCGAAGACCTTCGCGGCCGAGGATGTCCGCCCGGTCATCGAGGCGGGCCAGCGCGTCTTCGGCGAGAACCGCGTGCAGGAAGCCCAGGGCAAATGGCCGGCGCTGAAAGCGGCGTTCGCCGATGTCGAGCTGCATCTGATCGGACCGCTGCAGTCCAACAAAGCCAAGGAAGCCGTCGCACTTTTCGATGTCATCGAGACGGTCGACCGAGAGAAGATCGCCGCCGAGCTTTCAAAAGAAATGGCCCGGCAGGGCCGGGCGCCGAAACTCTATGTCCAGGTCAACACCGGCTCGGAGCCGCAAAAGGCCGGCATCGAGCCGCGCGAGGCGGTCGCCTTCGTCAAACGCTGCCGCGACGTGCATGGTCTCGCCATCGAAGGCCTGATGTGCATCCCGCCGGCCGATGAAAATCCCGGCCCGCATTTCGCGCTTCTGGAAAAGCTCGCCCGCGAGGCGGGCGTCGCGAAACTTTCGATGGGCATGTCCGGCGACTACGAAATCGCCATCGCCTTCGGCGCGACCAGTGTCCGGGTGGGCTCGGCGATCTTCGGCAGCCGGTGAGCGCCCGGATCACGCTCGTAACGATCTCGTTACCGGCCGGCCAATCGGACGATAACGCTGGCACGGGCGCTTGAAACGAAACGGGCCGTTCCTATTTACCCGGTGCACATTCACTCCTTTCTCGGGGAATCTCACCATGCGTTATAATCAGCTCGGCAATACCGGCCTATTCGTTTCCGAACTCTGCCTCGGCACCATGACTTTCGGCGCCGCCGGCGAGAATGCCCAATGGGGCCTGATCGCCAGCCTGGACCAGAAGGGCGTCAACGAGATCGTCGCCCGCTCGATCGCCGCCGGCGTCAATTTCTTCGACACCGCGGATGTCTATTCCTTCGGACAATCCGAGCAGCTGCTGGGACAGTCGCTCAAGGATCTCGGCGTCAAACGTTCGGACGTTATCATCGCCACCAAGGTGCATGGCGCCATGGGCAACGGGCCGAACGAGCGCGGCTCCTCGCGCGGTCACATCATGGATTCGGTCGACGGCAGCCTTAAGCGGCTGCAGCTCGATCACATCGATCTATACCAGTTGCACGGCACCGACACGGTCACGCCGTTCGAAGAGACGCTGCGCGCGCTCGACGATCTCGTCGCCAGCGGAAAGGTGCGCTACGTCGGCGTCTCCAACTGGCAGGCCTGGCGTATCGCTAAGGCCCTGGGCGTCGCCGAGCGCAAGGGCTTTGCCCGCTTCGAGACGATTCAGGCCTACTACTCGATCGCCGGCCGCGATCTGGAGCGCGAGATCGTGCCGCTGATCAACGAGGAAAAGCTTGGCCTGATGGTCTGGTCGCCGATGGCCGGCGGCCTGCTTTCCGGCAAATACGGCCCCGGCGCACCCGGCAATGGCGAGGGCCGCCGCGCTTCCTTCAACTTCCCGCCGGTCAATGAGGACCGCGCCTGGGCGGCGGTTGCCGTCATGCGCGAGGTCGCCAGGAAGCACGATGTCAGCGTCGCCACGGTGGCATTGGGTTATGTGCTGGCAAAACCTTTTGTCATGAGCGTCCTCATCGGCGCCAGTCGCATGGACCAGCTCGAGCAGAACCTCGCCGCGACCGGCTTGAAGCTCGACGCCGACGACCTCGCCAGGCTCGACGAGGTGAGCGCGCTGCCTGCCGAATATCCCGGCTGGATGCTGGAGCGGCAAGGCGCCGGCCGGCGCCCCGCGCCGTTCGTGCCGAAGGCGTAATTCCGTTCGAGCAGACAGGCCAGAGCCGCGTGCCATTGGCGCGCGGCTCTTTCGTCATTCAGAGACGAACGGTCTCCGCGAGAAAGTCGAGAAAGGCCCGCACCCGCGCCGGCAGATGCTTGCCATGACCGACATAGACGGCATGCGTCGGCTCCTCGTCGCCGGGATTGAACTCTTCCAGCAACGGCACGAGCAGCCCGGCGGCAATGTCGGGTTCGACATGCCAGCGCGCCAGCCGCGCTATGCCGGCTCCTGCCAGCGTCGTTCGCCGCATCGCTTCGCCGTCGGTGAGCGACATGTTTCCGACAATCGGCATGATGATCGATTTGCCTGTCGCATCGACAAAGGGCCATCCCTCGATATGCCTGGCGAAGCCGAAGGCCAGCATGTTGTGGCGAGCGAGGTCGGACAAAGCGTGTGGCGTGCCGCGTGCTTCAAGATAGGCAGGCGACGCGACCAGGACCATCCGGCTCTGGCCGAGCTTGCGCGCAACCAGGCGTGACTCGCGCAGCGGCCCGGCACGGATAGCGACATCGGCGCGCTCTTCCAGAAGGTCGATGACACTATCGGTCAGCACGGCTTCGACGAAAATCTCGGGATAATTCTCCAGGAAGCGCGGCAAGAGCGGCATCAGCCGGTGCTGGCCGAACGGCACATAGGAGTTGACCCTGAGCCTGCCACGCGGCGCGGCACCCGCCGCCGCTTCGCGCTCGGCCGCATCGAGATCGGCGAGGATGCGCAGGCCGCTGTCATGCAAGGCAGCCCCTTCCGGCGTCAACTGCAGCTTGCGCGTCGAACGGCTGATGAGGCGCGCGCCAAGCCGCGCCTCCAGCCGCGCGATCAGCTTGCTCACCGCCGACGGTGTCATGCGCAACGCCCGCGCCGCGGCTGAGAAGCTGCCCGCCTCGACGACGCGGAGGAACACTTCGATCTCGCCGGAGCGGTTGATGTAGGGTCTTGCCATTCGTGAATCTATTTCACAGAAAATGTGCCCGATGCAAGGCTGGTTCACAGCTTGGCGGATGACGATTTTCGTGTCGGGGCGCCCGACTGAGCGTCCTCCAGCACCAAATGGACCGTTGCCAATGCCTCTTGCTTTATACGCCCTCACCGCCGGCGCCTTCGGCATCGGCGTCACCGAATTCGTCATCATGGGCCTGCTGCTCGATGTCAGCGCCGATCTCGGCGTCTCGATCTCGGCTGCGGGCCTGCTCATCTCCGGCTATGCGCTGGGCGTCGTCCTCGGAGCGCCGCTGCTTGGCGCCTTGACCGGGCGCCTGCCGCGCAAGACCTTGCTGCTTGCCCTGATGGTGGTCTTCACCGTCGGCAACCTGGCCTGCGCGCTGGCGCCCGACTACTGGACACTGATGGCGGCCCGTGTGCTCACCGCCTTCGCCCATGCCTCCTTCTTCGGCGTCGGCTCCGTCGTCGCGACCGGCCTTGTCCCGCCCAACCGGAAGGCCTCGGCCATCGCGCTGATGTTCACCGGTCTCACCGTCGCCAACATCCTCGGCGTGCCCTTCGGCACCTGGCTCGGCCAGGCCTATGGCTGGCGTTCGAGCTTCCTGGCGGTCACGCTGGTCGGCGTCATCGCCTTTGCCGTGATCGCGCTGCTGGTGCCGCGCGACGAGCCCGCCGCCACGGAGGAAGAGGAGACCTCAGAAGGCACGCTCGCCGTGCTCGGCCGCCGGCCGGTGCTGCTCGGCCTGTTGACCACGGTGCTGAGCTGGGTCGGCGTCTTTGCGGCCTTCACTTATCTGGCGCCCATCCTCACCCGCGTCACCGGCTTTTCCGAGGGAGCCGTGTCGCCGATCCTGCTGGTCTTCGGCGGTGGCCTGGTGGCGGGCAATCTGCTTGGCGGGCGCCTTGCCGACCGCCATCTGGTGCCGACGGTCGTCGGCACACTGCTCGCGCTGTCGGCGGTGCTGTTCGTCATGACCGCCGCGATCCATCAGCCGGTCACAGCGATCGTCGCCGTCGGATTGCTGGGTGCCGCCGCCTTTGCCACCGTCGCGCCACTGCAGATGTGGGTGCTGGAGAAGGCCAAGGGCGCCGGTCAGGGCCTGGCCTCCTCCTTCAACATCGCCGCTTTCAATCTCGGCAACGCCATCGGCGCCTGGCTCGGCGGCTTCGTCATCGACCATGGCCCCGGCCTCGGCGCCGTGCCCCTCGTTGCCGGCCTCGTGCCGCTCGCCGCGCTCGGTGTGGTGCTCATGGCGCTGCGCCTCGAACGCGGCCAGGCGATCGGCAAGCCGGTCACGGCGCAGTGCTGAGCGCTGATCCCTTCGACATCCAATCAGGAGAAAAAAGATGGACTATCGACCTCTCGGCGCCTCCGGCCTGAAAGTGCCCGCCCTTTCCTTCGGCGCCGGAACTTTTGGTGGCTCCGGCCCGCTGTTCGGCCATTGGGGCAACAGCGACGCGAAGGAAGCGCGCCGCCTAGTCGACATCTGCCTGGAGGCGGGCGTCCATCTCTTCGACACGGCCGATGTCTATTCGAACGGCGCTTCGGAAGAGGTGCTGGGCGAGGCCATCAAGGGCCGGCGCGATGCGGTGCTGATCTCGACCAAGACGTCCCTGCCGATGGGCGACGGCCCAGGCGACTGGGGCTCGTCGCGCTCACGCCTGATCCGCTCCGTCGACGCGGCGCTGAAGCGCCTCGGCACCGACTATATCGACCTGCTGCAGCTCCATGCCTTCGATGCCTCGACGCCGGTCGAGGAGGTGCTGTCGACGCTGGATCATCTCGTGCGCTCCGGCAAGCTGCGCTATGTCGGTGTCTCCAACTTCTCCGGCTGGCAGGTGATGAAGTCGCTCGGCCTGGCGGAAAAGCACGGCTACCCGCGCTATGTCGCGCATCAGGTCTATTATTCGCTGGTCGGCCGCGACTATGAGTGGGAGCTGATGCCGCTCGGCCTCGACCAGGGCGTCGGCGCCTTGGTGTGGAGCCCGCTCGGCTGGGGCCGGCTCACCGGCAAGATCCGCCGCGGCCAGCCCTTGCCGGAAATGAGCCGGCTGCACGGCACCGCCGATTTCGGTCCGCCGGTCGAGGATGAGCATCTCTTCAAGGTGGTCGACGCGCTGGAGGCGGTCGCCGCCGAGACCGGCAAGACCGTGCCGCAAATCGCCATCAACTGGCTCCTGCAGCGGCCGACCGTGTCATCGGTGATCATCGGCGCGCGCAACGAGGAGCAGCTCCGCCAGAACCTCGGCGCCGTCGGCTGGGCGTTGACGCCGGAGCAGATCAGGGCGCTCGATGAAGCAAGCGCGGTGACGGCGCCCTATCCATACTTCCCCTATCGCCGCCAGGAAGGTTTCGCCCGGCTGAACCCGCCGGCGGTGTGAAGCCGGCGGTGCCTAGTCGCCCCCTCGAGGACATAGGCGCTAAGATAGGTATTGCGGCGCGGAATCGGTTGTGATTCTACGCTGGAGATGACACACGAATCGCTTGTT
>NZ_JAIUHK010000068.1:0-9689 GCF_020165075.1 Mesorhizobium sp. CA4 | reverse complement strand
CCCATCCGAGCAACCCTCGTCTTTTAATCGCACGAAAGGGCGGGCCACCGATCTCCGCCTCGGAACATGACGTCTAGTAGGACCAGCTGCGTGCCTTCGCGATGATGAAGTCGCGAAAAACATGCAGCTTCGCCTGGTTCTTCATCGCATCGGGATAGGCGAAGTAGGTGTCGAAGGACGGCACCTCGGTCTCCGGCAGCAGCTGGACCAGGTTCGAGTCCTTGTTGATCACATAGTCCGGTAGCATGGCGATGCCGGCGCCGCCCTGCACCGCCCGCTTGATCGACAGGATGTCGTTGATCTGCAGGGTCGGCACCCGCTGCCCGCCCTCGAAGTCGCCGACCGTCTCCAGCCAGTTCAGCTCCGACAGATGCGAAGGCACCGGGAGGCCGAAAGTGACGATGCGGTGGTTCCTGAGCTCGGCGATCGAGGCCGGCCTGCCGAACTTGGCGATGTAGGATGGCGCCGCGTAAAGATGGAAATGCACCGTGAACAGCCGGCGCTGGATTAGGTCCGGCTGTTGCGGCTGGCGCAGCCGGATGGCGCAATCGGCCTGGCGCATGGTGAGATCGAGCTCCTCATTGGCCAGGATCAGCTGCAGGCTGATCTCGGGATAGAGCTCGATGAATTCCTGCACGCGCTCGGTCAGCCAGCCGGCGCCCAGGCCCACCGTGGTCGTCACCCTGAGCACGCCCGACGGTCGGTCCTTGGTTTCGGTCAGCCGCGTCTTGATGGTTTCCAGCTTCATCAGCACGTCATGCGCCGTGCGGAACAGCATCTCGCCCTGCTCGGTCAGCACCAGGCCGCGCGCATGGCGGTGGAACAGCGCGACGCCGACGTCATGCTCCAACGCGCTGACCTGCCGCGAAATGGCCGATTGCGACAGATGCAGTGTCTCGGCGGCATGGGTAAACGACCCAGCCTCCGCCGCTGCGTGAAATACGCGTAGCTTGTCCCAGTCCAGCGCCATGATTCCCCTCGCGTTGCCTTTGGCGTCTGAATGAAAAATCAGGCTTTTAAACGGCTTTTAGCCGATCTGTCATTCCGCCGCTTCGCGGTGGACCTCGATGCCCGCCAGATATTTTTCCGCCTCGAGCGCCGCCATGCAGCCAAGCCCGGCCGCCGTCACCGCCTGGCGGTAGATGTCGTCGGTAACGTCGCCGGCGGCGAACACGCCGGGCACGTCGGTGCGCGTCGAGTCGGGCGCCGTCCACAGATAGCCGTTCGGCTTCTGCTTCAGCTTACCGACGAAGAGCTCGACCGCAGGCGCATGGCCGATGGCGACGAACACGCCGTCGACCGGCAGCTTCGATTGCTGGCCGGTCACGACGTTGCGCAGCGTCAGGCCTTCGACGGAAGGCGGCAGCGGCGCCTTGCCCGGCCGTCCGGTGATCTCGTCCACCACCGTGTCCCAGATGACGCGGACATTGTCCTTCTTGAGCAGCCGCTCGCGCAGGATGCGCTCTGCACGGAAATCGCTGCGCCGGTGGATCACGGTGACGCTCTTGGCGAGGTTAGACAGATAAAGCGCTTCCTCGACCGCGGAATTGCCGCCGCCGACCACCGCGACGTCCTTGCCGCGGTAGAAGAAGCCGTCGCAGGTGGCGCAGGCCGAAACGCCGAAGCCCATGAAGGTCTGCTCCGACGGGATGCCCAGCCACTTGGCCTGCGCGCCGGTGGCGATGATCAGCGCATCGGCGCTGTAGACGGTGCCGGAATCACCGGTAGCGCGGAACGGCCGCACATTGAGGTCGACCTCGGTGATGATGTCGTTGATGATATCGGTGCCGACATGCTCGGCCTGCGCCAGCATCTGGCTCATCAGCCAGGGGCCCTGGATCGGATCGGCGAAACCAGGATAGTTTTCGACGTCGGTGGTGATCATTAATTGACCGCCCTGCTGCAGGCCGGCGACCAGCATGGGCTTCAGCATGGCTCGGGCGGCATAGATCGCCGCCGTGTAGCCGGCCGGGCCGGAACCGATGATAAGAACGGGCGCATGTTTGGTGTTCATGAAAGTCCCCTGCGGCGCGCAGCCGTGGTTTGTCGCGCGTAATGTAAGTGTTGCCCGTGGGACCAGCAAGGCAAGTTGGCCTTCGTCCCCGGAAAGCTTCGTCCCCCGCATATCGGGCCATATTTGCCCCGTCACCCGTGCATGTCGCCTAGAGGTGTGCGCGGCTCCGGCGTCACGACATGCATCAAAACAAGGAGAAATTCATCGCAAAGGGATGGCCTCCCAGGCGAAACCAAATTACAAAATCGCGAAAGATTCTTGCGCGAAAGCCGTCCATGCCGCTCAAAGCCGATCTCGACGCCATCGACTGGAAGATCCTGCGCGAACTGCAGGGTGACGGCCGCATGACCAATGTCGAGCTGTCAAACCGGGTCGGCATTTCGGCGCCGCCCTGCCTGCGCCGTGTCAGGCGGCTGGAAGAGGCCGGTATCATCCGAGGTTACCGCGCCCTCCTGAACGCCCCGGCGCTCGGCATGGATGTCGTCGCCTTCTGCCTGATCGGCCTGCATCATCAGGCCGATGCCGAGCTGAAGACCTTCGCCGAACGCACGCGCGGCTGGGCGATCGTGCGCGACGCCTGGATGGTTTCGGGCGAATCCGATTTCCTGCTGCATTGCGTGGCGAGCGACCTCGGCACGTTCCAGACCTTCGTCATCGAGGAACTGGCTTCGGCCCCGAATGTGGACACCGTGCGTACCGCTTTGACAATCCGCCGCGTCAAGGATGAAGGGCTGGTGGCTTTTCCAACTTAATGTGCCGGCTTCCGGAAATTCCCCCGCGGGAAAAGCACTTTAGCACCGGGTTTTGAATCAATCCGCGATCAGAGCGACCGTATCGCGGCAAGCAGTCCCACAAGGTCCGTGGCGTAGCGCAACGGCGAAACCGAAAGCCCGCTTATCGTCGAGGCCTCGCCATCGATGAGCCAGCCACGTATGAGGCCGGCACGCCGACCGGCTTCCATGTCGGCCGGCTTGTCGCCGATGATCAGCGATCGCTTCAGATCGAGGCCGAGGCGGCGGCCAGCCTCCAGCAGCATGCCCGGATTGGGCTTGCGCATCGGGTGATCGGCAACCGTGAGCAGACCCCTGCCGGCTTCGTGATAGGCGCAAGCCAGCACCATGTCGACAAACGCGTTTTGCTCAGCCAGCAGCTCGAGCACGCGCCCGTTCACTCTGGCAAACGCGTCCCAGCCGAAATAGCCGCGTGCGATGCCGGACTGGTTGGTGACGACAACGACCGGAACGCCGCGTTGGTTCGCGGCCTCGATGGCCGGCGCGATGCCGTCGCGCAGCACCATGGCCGCCGGATCGTCTGGATAGCCGGTATCGACACTGATCGTGCCGTCGCGATCGAGGAACAGCGCCGGCCGGCCGGCCGGAAAGCTCGTGGCGGTGGTCTGCTCGACCCAAAGGCCCGGCGCGGCCAGCGGAAAGCCTTCGCTTTCAGCCATTGCTGAGACGCGCTTCGACCGCCTCGCACAGATGGTGATAGAGGCACAGATGCCCCTGCTGGATGATCGGCGTCGAGGTCGACGGCACGTTGAGCAGGATGTCGGTTAGCGGCTTGAGCTTGCCGCCGGTCTCGCCGGTGAGGCTGATCACCGTCATCCCCATCGCCCGCGCCTGCTCGGCGGCGGCAAGGATGCTCGGCGAATTGCCGCTGGTGGAAATGGCGAGCAGCACCGCGCCTTCCGATCCATGCGCCTCGACCTGGCGCGAGAAGACGGTATCGAAGCCGTAGTCGTTGCCCCAGGCGGTCAGCACCGCGGCGTTGGCCGGCAGCGCGATGACGTTGTAGGCCTTGCGTTCCTTCAGGAAACGGCCGACCAGCTCGCCGGCGATGTGGATGGCGTCGCTGGCCGAGCCGCCATTGCCGCAGATCAGCAGCGCCTTGCCTTGCGAGAGCGCCGTCACCACGGTGCTCACGGCCCGTTCCATCTCGCCGGTGAGGTCGCGCTCCACCATCGCCGAGATCGCCGTCGCGGAGCGGACCAGGTAGTCGTTCAAATCGGACATGAGACCCTCAGTTTGCGGCACGCAGCTTGCCGATCGTGTTCGTCGTGCTCTTGCCGGCGACGAGATCGACCAGCACCACGCGCCCGCCCGCCTTCTGCACCACGTCGGCGCCGACTACGGTCTCGATCGTGTAATCCGCGCCCTTGACCAGAATGTCCGGCAGAAGCGCCTCGATGAGCTTGAGCGGCGTATCTTCCTCGAAGACGACGACGGCGTCGACAGAGGCAAGCGCTGCCAGCACGCAGGCGCGGTCATGCTGGTTGTTGACGGGCCGCCCAGGCCCTTTCAGCCGGTGCACCGAGGCGTCGCTGTTGAGGCCGAGCACCAGCCGGTCGCATTGGCTGCGCGCGGCATGCAGCAGGCTGACATGGCCGGCATGCAGGATGTCGAAGCAGCCATTGGTGAAGCCGACGGTCAGCCCCTCTTCCTTCCAGGCGGCGACCATCCTCGCCGCGGCATTGCCGTCAAGAATGGCATCGGTATGAGCCGTCGGCCCATGCGAGCGGAACAGCGCGCCGGACAATTCCTCGACGTTCAGCCGAGCCGTGCCGCGCTTGCCGACGACCACGCCGCCGGCCGCATTGGCAATGACGGCGGCATGCACCCGGTCGGCGCCGGCGGCGAGCGACAATGCGAAACTTGCGATGACCGTGTCGCCGGCACCGGAGACGTCGAACACTTCGCGCGCCTGGGTGGAGATGTGACGGGCATCCTCGGCGGAAACCACGCTCATGCCCTTTTCGCTGCGCGTGGCAACGATGAACTCGAAGTCATGCGTGGCGATCAGGTCGCGCGCCGCGGTCACGATCTCCTCGTCGCCGAACACCTTGCGGCCGACCGCCTCGCCAAGTTCCTTGCGGTTCGGCGTCACCGCCGTGGCGCCGGCATAGCGCGCATAATCGCGCCCCTTCGGATCGACCAGCACCGGCTTGCCTGCGTCGCGGCAGATCGCGATCAGCTCGCCGGCGACGCCGTCGAGCAGGATGCCCTTGCCGTAGTCGGAAAGGATGACGATGTCGGCGCGGCCAAGCGCGGCCTGGAAGTGATCGATGAGCTTCGCCCGCTCGGCGGAGGTGAGCGGCTTGATCTCCTCCTCGTCGAAACGCAGCACCTGCTGGTTGAGGGCGCTGAAGCGGCTTTTCGACGAGGTCATGCGGTCCTGGCGCTGCAGGAGGCCGTCGGTGTCGACGCCGATCTCGCCGAGCATGCGCATCAGATTGTCGCCGGCCTGGTCGGCACCGATCACCGACACGGGGATCGCGGCCGCGCCCAGCGAAACGATGTTGGAGACGACATTGCCGGCACCGCCGATGTTCAACGTCTCGCCCTTGCCATGCAGCACGGGGATTGGGGCTTCCGGCGAGATGCGCTCGATCACGCCGCTGACGAAACGGTCGAGGATGAAATCGCCCACGACCAGCACGGTAATGTCGCCGAACCGGGCGATGGTGCGATGCAAAGGTTCCGGAGAAGGCGGATTGTGCTTGATCATCTCACTCGATGTATGCCTGAAGAAGGCTGGACTTGATTAGGTTTCAGCGCCGGAATTGTGGCGCGGGTCGCTCAAAGCGATGCCGATATACCGCAATTCGGGCGAGTGCAACGGCAAGGCCGGGCGCGGACCGCAGGCGGAACAGGCTGGGCAATCAGCTCCTCTGCAAGGCGACGTGGACGCCGAGGCCAACCAGCACGGCGCCGCCCGCGCGCCGCATCAGTCGCTGCGCGCGTCCTGAACGCCGCAGCCGCCCAATCATCGCGCCGGCAAGGAAAACGCAAACGATGTCCACCGAGGAGAACATCAGGTTGACGACGGTTCCAAGCACGACGAACTGCAGCCAGACCGGAAACGCCGCCGAGGCATCGATGAATTGCGGCAGGAACGCCATGAAGAAGATCGCCGTCTTCGGATTGAGCACCTCGACGGTGACGCTTTCGAAAAAGGCGCGACTGGCCGATTTCCGCTCGATCAAGGGCAGAGCCGTATCGCCGTTCGTCCGTTTGCGGAACATCAAAACGCCGAGCCAGATCAGATAGAGCGCGCCGACGAGCTTGACCGCAAGATAGAGCGGCGGCACCGCGTGGAACAGGACGGACAGGCCGGCAGCGGCCGCAAAGACATGCACATAGCCGCCAAGGTGAATGCCAAGTGCCGCCGTCAGCCCCGACCAACGCCCGCGCGCCATGGTCTGCGCCGCAGCGTAGAGCATGGCGGGGCCAGGGATATAGGCGAAGATCGCGGTTGTGGCGAAAAAAGCGATGAGCAGTTCGGTTGACGGCATTTGTCCCTCACGGTCAGGTCTCTGTCAGGCTACGCCTTGCTGGCCTGATCTCCATACCGGCGATACCACAGATGCGAACATCTTCGAATTCTTCCAACATCATTCCGGCGTTGGCGCTGCGCCGACCTGACGTGATTATCGGCAATCGGGCTTAAGACGGGGCGACGCGTGCTTTGTCGACAGCCCGGCTGGCCTCCCTTATAAGGGCCGGAATCGGCAAGGCAAACCAGAGGCCATTATGATCATCGTCACGGGCGGAGCCGGCATGATCGGCTCCAACATCGTCGCCGCTCTCAATGCCGAGGGCCATGACGACATCGTCGTCGTCGACGATCTCACCGACGGCCACAAGATCGCCAACCTCGCCGACCTTCGCATCGCCGACTATCTCGACAAGGATGATTTTCTCGCCCGGCTCGAGGACGGCGCGCTCGGCCGCATCGAGGCCGTGTTCCATCAGGGCGCCTGCTCGACCACCACCGAGTGGAACGGCAAGTTCATGATGGAGGTGAACTACGCCTATTCGAAGCGGCTGCTGCATGCCTGCCTGAAGCTGCGCGTGCCCTTCCTCTACGCGTCGTCGGCTTCGGTCTATGGCGGCGGCAGCGAGTTCCGCGAGGAGCCGGACTTCGAGCGTCCCCTCAACGTCTACGCCTATTCGAAGAAGCTCTTCGACGATTACGTCCGCCGCAGCGTCTTCGACACCGATCACTCGCAAGTGGCGGGCTTGCGCTATTTCAATGTCTATGGGCCGCGCGAGGCGCATAAGGGCGCCATGGCCTCGGTCGCTTTCCATCTGTTCAACCAGGTCGAGCGTGGCGAAAACCCGAAGCTGTTCGGCGCTTATGGCGGCTTCGGGCCCGGCGAACAGAGCCGCGACTTCATCCATGTCGGCGACGTCGCCGACGTCAATCTCTGGCTTTGGAAGCGCGGCGCGAGCGGCATCTTCAACTGCGGCACCGGCCGCGCCCAGCCGTTCCGGGCGATCGCCGAGACGGTGATCGACACGCTGGGCAAGGGCGAGATCGAATTCATGCCCTTCCCCGACCATCTCAAGGGCAGCTACCAGAGTTTCACGCAGGCTGATATGTCCCGCTTGCGCGCGGCCGGCTACAATGGCCAATTCCGCACAGTCGAAACCGGCGTCAGGGACTATGTCGAATGGCTGAAGGCCCAACGATCCTCGTGATCGGCCCACGCTGGGTGGGCGACATGGTCATGGCGCAGTGCCTGTTTGCGGCGCTGAAGGAAAAACATCCGAATGCGGCCATCGACGTGCTGGCGCCGGCATGGGCTGCCCCGCTGGTCAAGCGCATGCCCGAGATACGCAGCCAGATCGACTTTCCGCTGATGCCGGGAGCGCTCGAATTCCGCAGCCGCAGGCGCTTCGGCCGCGTGCTGCGCGGCCGCTATGACATGGCCTATGTGCTGCCGGGCAGCTGGAAATCGGCCTTGATCCCGTTCTTTGCCCGCATCCCGCACCGCGTCGGCAATTTGCGCGAGATGCGCTACGGCCTGCTGACCGACATCGTGCCGCTGCCCGAGGCACTGAAGCGGCGCACGGCGCGCGCCTATTTCGGCCTCGCGCGCGGCGGCACGTTTCGCGCGCCGAGGCTTACCATCGACAAGGCCAATCAAGCCGATCTGCTGGCGCGCTTCGGGCTAACGGCAAAAAAATTCGTCGCCTTGATGCCGGGCGCGGAATTCGGCCCGGCAAAACGCTGGCCGAGCGATCACTATGCCGGGCTTGCCCGGGACATGATGGCCAAGGGCTTGGGCGTCGCGCTGCTCGGCTCGAAGAACGACGCCGACGTGACCGGCGAGATCGCAGCCCTTGCCCCAGGCGCCGTCGACCTGGCCGGCAAGACTCGGCTGGAGGACGCCATCGACCTGATCGCCGCGGCAAAGCTTGCGGTCTCGAACGACAGCGGGCTGATGCATGTCGCCGCCGCCGTCGGTACGCCGATCGTCGCCGTCTACGGTTCGACTTCGCCGGAAAACACGCCGCCTCTCAGCGAGCGCTCCGAGCTGATCTGGCTGCATCTGTCCTGCTCGCCCTGCCACAAGAAGGTCTGTCCGCTCGGGCATCTCAACTGCCTGAGGACGCTCGATGTCGCCCGAGTCGCGGCCGCGGCCGACCGCTTGCTCAACATTTCGGCAGCGGCATGAAAGTGCTTATCGTCAAGACATCGTCGATGGGCGATGTCATTCACACATTTCCCGCCGTCGAGGACGCGGTGCGCAACCGCCCCGATATCCGCTTCGACTGGTGCGTGGAGGAGCCGTTTGCCGGTCTCGTGGCCCTGCATCCGGCGATCGGCACCATCCACAAGGTGGCGATCCGGCGCTGGCGCAAGAAGCTTTTCGACGGCGAAACCTGGCGCGAGATGGCAAGTCTGCGGCGGGCCCTGCGAGTGGGGAACTACGATCTTGTCATCGAGGCGCAAGGCTTGTTGAAGTCGGCCCTGGTCGCCATCCAGGCCGGCGCGCCGATTGCCGGCTTCGACCGGGCGAGCGCCCGCGAGCCTTCGGCAACGCTGTTTTATCAGCGCAAATACGCCGTGCCGCGCGACCTGCATGCCATCGAGCGCACCAGGCGGCTGTTCGGGCTGGCGCTTGGCTACCAGCCGGATTTGTCGGCGCTCGAATCCGGCATCGTGCCGCCGGCGGGGGGCCTGGCTGGCGTTGAAGGCAAAACCGCCTTCCTGCTGCACGGCACCAGCCGCGAGGACAAGAAGTGGCCGGTCGAGGATTGGATCGAAACCGCGCGCCGACTGGCCGACCGGCAGTTCACACCGGTTGCCACCTGGTCGAACGAGGCGGAAAAGAAAGTCGCCCAAGCGATTGCCGGTGCCGTGCCAGGGACGGTGCTGGTTCCAAAATCGCCGCTCGCGGTTATCGCCGCAATCCTCGGCCGCTCGACGCTGGTCATCGGCGCCGACACCGGCCTCACCCACCTCGCCAGCGCCTTCGGCCGGCCGACAATCGCCATCTTCCTGGCGACGGAACCCGGTCTCACCGGCCCGCGCGGCCCGTTCGCATCGACCTTGCTTGCGCCTGCCGGCAGCGGGGTGACGCCGGCTGAAGTGATAGCGGAAGCGGAACGGCTGCTGGCGCTCAGTTCAAAGGCGCCAGCGTGAGGACCTTTTCAGAATTCGCTCTGGCGAGTCGAATGGCGTGGTTGTCGAGAACCGGCCTACGCCGGCCAGCCTCATAGAGCGGAGACGCTTATGAGGGCTTCGGCTGGCGAAGGCCGGAGCGGAGCGTACTTAAGGTACATGAGCACCGGAAGCGCAGAAAACTACGCTAGACGTCATGTTCCGAGGCGGAGATCGGTGGCCCGCCCTTTCGTGCGATTAAAAGACGAGGGTTGCTCGGATG
>NZ_JAIUHK010000067.1:0-18122 GCF_020165075.1 Mesorhizobium sp. CA4 | reverse complement strand
GTGACCGGCCGCGTCGAGCGCGGCGTGGTCAAGGTCGGCGAGGAGCTGGAGATCGTCGGCATCCGTCCGACCGTCAAGACGACCTGCACGGGCGTGGAAATGTTCCGCAAGCTGCTCGATCAGGGCCAGGCCGGCGACAACATCGGCGCGCTCTTGCGCGGCATCGACCGCGAGGGTGTGGAGCGCGGCCAGGTTCTGGCCAAGCCCGGTTCGGTCAAGCCGCACAAGAAGTTCGTGGCCGAAGCCTACATCCTGACCAAGGACGAGGGCGGCCGTCACACGCCGTTCTTCACCAACTACCGTCCGCAGTTCTACTTCCGCACGACGGACGTGACGGGCATCGTGACGCTGCCGGCCGGCACCGAGATGGTGATGCCCGGCGACAACATCACCGTCGACGTCGAGCTGATCGTGCCGATCGCGATGGAAGAGAAGCTGCGCTTCGCCATCCGTGAAGGCGGCCGCACCGTCGGTGCCGGCATCGTCGTCACCATCAAGGAATAATCGATCCGGCTTTGCCGGTTCGGCAGGAAAGGGCGGTCCTCGGGCCGCCCTTTTTCTTTGGCAGCAGTATTGGCCTGACCTGCTCAATTCTATTGCAAGCACCGTCACCGTAACTAGTATGGGTGTACCGAGGGGCTTGCCAGACGTGGTTTCAACATTCCGTTCAAAGACCATGCGGTGTTGGCGCGAGCTGCTTCGGCTGGGATTGGGCGCTGCCGCAGGGCTGGCCACCCTCAACGCCGCCGCGAAGGAGATACCTCCGGACTACGGCCCGGCGATGCGTTTCGTCGTCGTGCGCAGCAGCGCGCCGGGCTGCGAGCCGAACTGCCCGGAATGGATTTCTGCCGAAGGCACGATCGAGGCCGGCACGCCGGCGCTACTGAAACGCCTGCTGAAGACGCTCGGCGGGCGGCAATTGCCCATCGTCGTCAATTCTCCCGGCGGCAATGTCGATGCCGCGCTGCAGCTTGGCCGCATGGTCCGCAAGAACAAGCTCGATATCGCGGTCGGCATCACGGAGTTTTCCGGCTGCTCGCCGGGGACGAAGAATTGCCGGGACAATGACGGTAAGGACCAGCCCTATTCCGGCGTCGCTTATGACAGCGGCGCGATGTGCAATTCGGCCTGTCCGCTGATGTTTGCCGGCGGCATCCGCCGCGTGGTCGGCGAATGGGCCTATCTCGGCGTCCATCAGATCACCACCACCTACCAGCGCGAGAAGCTGCTCTACCGAACGACCTATCGGATCGTGAGCGGCAAGAAGAAGATCGTCAGCACCAGGGTCGTCAGTCGCAAGAGCGCCGGCAGCTACAAGACCTATGAGATGAGCAAGGCAGTCGAGAAGCGGCTGTCGGCCTATCTGAAGGAGATGGGTGTCGAGCAGGGTGTGCTCAGCGTGATGAAGGCGACGCCTGCCAGCGACATCAGGCAGATCGAGCCCGAGGACATGCTGGAGATGAAGCTCGTCACCAGCCTGGATTCGCTCGATCTGCTGACCGAGAAAGCCATCTGCCAGCGCCAACCGGCGCCGGCGAATTGTCGCGAGATTCCCACCAACGGCGCGCCGGCCGCGGTCGCAGCCGTCGAAACCGGGCGTTCACCCATTGCCCCTGTTCCCGCACCCGCGCCGCAGGCCAACGAAATGCGCTTCGTCCTTGTTCGGGGCAGCAATCCGCTTTGCAATCCCGATTGTCCGGAATGGATTTCGGCGGAAGGCAGGATCGCGGCAGGTACCGCCGACAAGTTGCGCCAGCTGCTCGATACGATCCGGGAGCGCCGGTTGCCCATCATCGTCGACTCGCCGGGTGGAGATGTGCAGGCTGCGCTTGCCGCAGGCCGGCTGATCCGCGAGCGCAGGATGGACGTCGCGATCGCGCGAACGGATTTTCTCGATTGCGATCCGGGCGAAGTCGGGTGCGTCGCACCTGACGGGTTCCATACCGGCCTCACCATCGATGCAGGCGCCGAATGCGATGCGGCTTGCGCGGTGATGATCGCCGGCGGCGTCCGGCGTTTGGTCGGCGCCAATGCGAATTTCCTGGTGCATTCCATGGGCATGGAAGACAAAGTCAAGGCGTATCTTGACGAGATGGCGATCGGCTCAGGCTTTTTCGTTGCCATGCAGTCTGCCGAATATGCCAAGCACAGGGAACTCAGCCGGGACGAACTGAAGACATTCGGACTGACGACCGGGCCACAATCGGTGGACGCGCTGACCGGCGCCACCATTTGCAGATCCGCGCCCAGGCCGGACAATTGCCGCGTTCTTCCGGCCGCCGATGCCGAGGCGAAGGCGCCGGCGAAACTCTAGATCAGGATGGCGTTTCGTTGAATCGCCATCCTGATCTAACTCTTTGTTGGAGCATGATCTTCTCCAAAAAACCGGTTCCCACTTTTTGCATTCGCTGACCTTCGGTTCGGGATCATGCTCTAGCTGCGCACTGGCCATCGAGGCAGGTTGAGCGGGGCAGGGCGCTGACGCTATCTTGCTGTATGCACGGGGAGGAGCGGCGATGAGCGAGGACATCCCGACTTTGTACGAATGGGCCGGCGGCAGCGAGGCGCTGAACCGGCTGACACGGACCTTTTACGACAAGGTGGCGGCGGATCCGATCGTCGGTCCGGTGTTCGAGCACATGTCGCCGGATCACCCGGCGCATGTCGCTGCCTTCATCGGCGAAGTCTTCGGCGGGCCGAAGACCTATAGCGAGACGCATGGCGGCCATCGCGAAATGGTGATGCATCATCTCGGCAAGCATCTGACCGAGGAGCAGCGCCGCCGCTGGATCAGTCTCCTTGCCGACGCGGCGGATGAGGTCGGCCTGCCCGACGACCCCGAGTTCCGCTCCGCCTTCATGGGCTATGTCGAATGGGGATCGCGGCTGGCGAAGATGAATTCGAATCTGGGCGAGACCTGCGATCCCGAGACCGAGCCGATGCCGGCCTGGGGCTGGGGAGTGCCGGGCGGACCTTACAAGCCGCCAGCCGGGAAGTCGTAGGCGCGGGCGCCCGCGATCGATTGCAGGCAGCTGCGCGATTCAGATTTCTGGCAAAGCTTCCAAAACGGCATCGGAGTGCTCTTTACAGAGCGCACGGAAGCTTTTAGGAAGCGCCTGCGCCGAACAAGCGCATGCACGGGCATAGCTCAGTTGGTAGAGCGGCGGTCTCCAAAACCGCAGGTCGTAGGTTCGAGCCCTGCTGCCCGTGCCATCTTTCCAAATGCCAAACGAGGCCTCCGCGGTTGAAAATCGGCGGGTGGCTTGCCACATGACGCAAATTGGGGCATAAGCCCCGTATAGCCGGGACGGGACGACTGGATGGTTCCGAGGCGGCGTTGAGACATAAAGCGGACCCTTGCCACTTGCGTGGATTAAGAATCGGTTTTATGTAGACAAGACAGACACGCGACGCGTGGAGCTGGGAAGCCGGCTTTACGCGTCTGATTTGCGTGGGTGAAATAGCGGCGCTGATTCGCGCCGCATAGAGCCCAGGCGGCACGTCCCGGTCAGCGGGATCATCCAGGAGGCCCGGCCAACGGGTCTCGAAAACAGGCGGCGCATGGCTTCGAAAACCACTAATCCCTTCACCTTTCTCCAGCAGGTTCGCGCGGAGACGGCCAAGGTGACATGGCCTTCGCGGCGCGAAACCATGATCTCGACCGTGATGGTCCTGATATTCGCGGTGATCGCGATGCTGTTCTTCTTCGCTGCCGATATTCTGATGGGCTATGCGATCGAGTGGATCCTGGGTCTCGGGCATTAATTCGGCGGTTTACGGAGAGGTCGTGAAATGACTGCGCGGTGGTATATCGTCCACGCCTATTCGAACTTCGAAAAGAAGGTCGCCGAGGACATCGAGAACAAGGCCAGGCAAAAGGGCCTGTCGGGGGACATCGAACAGATCGTGGTCCCGACCGAGAAGGTCGTCGAGATCCGTCGCGGCCGCAAGGTCGATGCCGAGCGCAAGTTCTTCCCGGGCTATGTGCTCTTGAAGGCCAATCTGACCGATGCCGTGTTCTCGCTGGTCAAGAACACGCCGAAGGTCACCGGCTTCCTGGGCGACTCCAAGCCCGTGCCGATCACCGAGACCGAGGCGCAGCGCATCCTGAACCAGGTCCAGGAAGGCGTCGAGAGGCCGAAGCCTTCGGTCACCTTCGAGATCGGCGAGGCGATCCGCGTTTCGGACGGTCCGTTCGCGTCGTTCAACGGCGTCGTCCAGGAAGTGGACGAGGAGCGGGCCCGCCTCAAGGTGGAAGTTTCGATCTTCGGGCGCGCCGTGCCCGTCGATCTGGAATTCGGACAGGTCGAAAAGGGCTGATCCGTAAGCCGCGCCGAAAGGCGTGGCATACCCGCGCCGCAGGGCGTCGGGTTCCCTGCTCCGATAGGTGCCAGGGGCGGTTGCTTAAAGCGCCGCATGAACGGGTGGGAGGCGAAGGCGGCATAGCCGGCCGTCGGAACCGCACCACCAGACTGCAACCGCCGGCGTTCCCCGGATAAAGGGGCCGGCATGAGAAAAGGCAGGAACAGAGATGGCTAAGAAAGTTGCAGGCCAGCTCAAGCTCCAGGTTGCCGCGGGCTCGGCCACGCCGTCGCCCCCGATCGGCCCGGCGCTTGGTCAGCGCGGTATCAACATCATGGAGTTCTGCAAGGCGTTCAACGCGCAGACCCAGGAGATGGAGAAGGGGTCGCCGATCCCGGTCGTCATCACCTATTACCAGGACAAGTCGTTCACCTTCGTCATGAAGACGCCGCCGGTGAGCTACTTCCTCAAGAAGGCCGCCAACCTGAAGTCGGGCTCCAAGGAGCCGGGTAAGTCAAAGGTCGGCACGATCAGCCGCGACAAGGTGCGCGCGATCGCTGAGCAGAAGATGAAGGACTTGAACGCAAACGACGTCGAAGCGGCCATGCGCATGGTCGAGGGCTCCGCCCGCTCGATGGGCCTGGAAGTGGTGGGCTAAGATCATGGCAAAGATTGCAAAGCGTGTTGCCAAGAGCCGCGAAGGCATCGATCCGAACAAGGCTTACGCCCTCAACGAGGCGCTGCAGCTGCTCAAGGACCGGTCCACGGTGAAGTTCGACGAGACCGTCGAGATCTCGATGAATCTCGGCGTCGATCCGCGTCATGCCGACCAGATGGTCCGCGGCGTGGTCAATCTGCCGAACGGCACCGGCCGCTCGGTGCGTGTCGCGGTGTTCGCCCGTGGCGACAAGGCCGAGGAAGCCAAGGCCGCCGGCGCCGATATCGTTGGCGCCGAGGACCTGGTCGACATCGTCCAGAAGGGCACGATCGATTTCGATCGCTGCATCGCGACCCCGGACATGATGCCGCTGGTCGGTCGTCTGGGTAAGGTGCTCGGCCCGCGCGGCATGATGCCGAACCCGAAGGTCGGCACCGTGACCACCGATGTGGCCACAGCCGTCAAGGCTTCGAAGGGCGGCGCCGTCGAGTTCCGCGTCGAGAAGGCCGGTATCGTCCAGGCCGGCGTCGGCAAGGTCTCGTTCGACGTCAAGGCGTTGGAAGAGAATGTCCGCGCCTTCGCCGATGCGGTGAACAAGGCGAAGCCCGCGGGCGCCAAGGGCAACTACGTCAAGAAGGTGTCGGTCACCTCGACGATGGGCCCTGGCCTCAAGCTCGACATCGCGACGCTCGCCGCGTCGTAAGTGTCGTCTGACCGGGTTTAAGGCCGGTCATTGAAGAATTCCGGACCGCCGATCCGTCGGCGGCCCGGTACCCGGGAGCCGAGAGGTTTCCGGATATCCTGTCCGAGATTGCAGGCGGCCAGCCTTGTTCAAAAAGGGGGCCTTAATTCATGTGGGCCTGCATGAGACGGGTGAAGACCCGACAAAGGAGCCAGTGCTCCAATGAAAGGTTCGAACCGTGTTTGCCTTTTGTCAGCACATCGCCGGCTTGCCGTCGGTGTGGCGAAAAGGGGGCAGGATCCTCGAGCGCCGTTCGGGAGATCCAGGATTTTGGATGGCCCGGCCGGCAAAAGGCAACCCGACTTCTGACCTCGAGAATGAGGCAGGGGTCAACTGGAGATAGGCAGTGGACAGAGCGGAAAAGCGCGAACTCGTCACGGGCCTGAACGAAGCGTTCTCGAACGCGGGTTCAGTCGTCGTGGCCCACTACGCCGGTATCACCGTGGCGCAAATGAACGACCTTCGGTCGAAGATGCGCGCCGCCGGTGGAACCGTCAAAGTCGCGAAGAACCGTCTCGCCAAGATCGCTCTTCAGGGCACGGACTCCGCATCGATCATCGATCTGTTCAAGGGACAGACGCTGGTCGCCTATTCGGAGGATCCGGTTGCGGCGCCGAAGGTCACGTCCGATTTCGCCAAAGGGAATGACAAGCTGATCATTCTCGGCGGCGCGATGGGCCCGACCTCGCTCAACGCCGATGGTGTCAAGGCACTCGCCACGATGCCGTCGCTCGACGAGCTGCGCGCCAGGCTGGTTGGCATGATCGCCACGCCGGCAACCCGGATCGCCCAGATCGTCAATGCGCCCGCGGCTTCGGTCGCGCGTGTCATCGGCGCTTACGCCCGGAAGGACGAGGCGGCATGAGGCCGTTCCTCGCTGTCAACAACACACGTTCGAACCAACTAAAGGAATATCAAAATGGCTGATCTCGCGAAGATCGTAGACGACCTTTCGAAGCTGACCGTCCTCGAGGCGGCTGAGCTGTCGAAGCTCCTGGAAGAGAAGTGGGGCGTTTCGGCCGCCGCTCCGGTGGCTGTTGCCGCCGCTGGCGGTGGTGCTGCCGCTGCCGCTGCTCCGGTTGAAGAGAAGACGGAATTCGACGTCGTTCTCGCCGACGCCGGCGCCCAGAAGATCAACGTCATCAAGGAAGTCCGCGCCATCACCGGCCTTGGCCTCAAGGAAGCCAAGGACCTGGTCGAAGCGGCTCCGAAGCCGGTCAAGGAAGGCGTTTCCAAGGCCGACGCCGACAAGTTCAAGGCTCAGCTGGAAGCAGCTGGCGCCAAGGTCGAGCTGAAGTAAGCCTGTTAGGCGAGGGCGGACGGTCTCGCGCCGTCCGCTTCCTCCCTTGACGAAAGGGAGGCTTTGTTGCGCGAGGCGTTTGAAAACCTCTTTCCTGAGGGCCGAAAAGCGGCCTTCCGGAAACGGGTTTTCTCCCGTTTTAGCCGGTACCCCGCCAAATGAGTGGCAAGGGCGGCCGGAAAAACAGATAGGGGCAGCCGCCGAGGCTGCCCGTTGGTGCAAGGCGAGCCGCGGCGAGGTTCGTCCCGAGTTTAGAGCTAAGGAGCGACGATGGCCCAGACCCAGACTTTCAATGGCCGCAGACGCGTACGCAAGTTCTTCGGAAAGATCCCGGAAGTTGCGGAGATGCCGAACCTCATCGAGGTTCAGAAGGCATCCTATGACCAGTTCCTGATGGTGGACGAGCCCAAGGGCGGCCGTCCGGACGAAGGACTGCAGGCCGTTTTCAAGTCGGTCTTCCCGATCTCCGACTTTTCCGGCTCCTCCATGCTGGAGTTCGTGAAGTATGAGTTCGAGGCACCGAAGTTCGACGTTGACGAATGCCGTCAGCGCGACCTGACCTATGCTGCGCCGCTCAAGGTGACGCTGCGGCTCATCGTGTTCGATATCGACGAGGATACCGGCGCGAAGTCGATCAAGGACATCAAGGAGCAGGACGTCTATATGGGCGACATGCCGCTCATGACGTCGAACGGCACCTTCATCGTCAACGGCACCGAGCGCGTCATCGTCTCCCAGATGCACCGCTCGCCGGGCGTCTTCTTCGACCATGACAAGGGCAAATCGCACTCGTCGGGCAAGCTGCTGTTTGCCGCGCGCGTCATCCCCTATCGCGGCTCGTGGCTCGACATCGAGTTCGATTCCAAGGACGTCGTGCACGCCCGTATCGACCGCCGCCGCAAGATCCCGGTGACGTCGCTCTTGATGGCGCTCGGCATGGACGGCGAAGAGATCCTGTCGACCTTCTACAACAAGATCACCTACAAGCGCGCCGGCGACCACTGGCGCATTCCGTTCAACGTCGAGCGTTTCCGCGGCCTCAAGGCCGTCGGCGACCTGGTCGACGCCGACACGGGTGAAGTCGTTGTCGAGGCCGGCAAGAAGATCACCGCCCGCCAGGCCCGCCAGCTCGGCGAGAAGGGTCTCAAGGCCATCAAGGCGACCGACGAGGATCTGCTCGGCAACTACCTTGCCGAGGACATCGTCAACTACGCGACCGGCGAGATCTTCCTCGAAGCCGGCGACGAGATCGACGACAAGACGCTGAAGGTCCTGCTCGGCACCGGCGAGGACGAGATCCAGATCCTGGACATCGACCACGTCAATGTCGGCGCCTACATCCGCAACACGCTCAATGTCGACAAGAACGAGAGCCGCCAGGACGCGCTGTTCGATATCTACCGTGTCATGCGTCCAGGCGAGCCGCCGACGCTCGAGACCGCCGAAGCCATGTTCAACTCGCTGTTCTTCGACAGCGAGCGCTACGACCTGTCCGCTGTCGGCCGCGTCAAGATGAACATGCGCCTCGAGCTCAAGGCCGAGGACACCGTGCGCGTGCTGCGCAAGGAAGATATCCTGGCCGTGGTCAAGACACTGGTCGAGCTGCGTGACGGCAAGGGCGAGATCGACGACATCGACAATCTCGGCAACCGCCGCGTGCGTTCGGTCGGCGAGCTCATGGAGAACCAGTACCGCGTCGGCCTGCTGCGCATGGAGCGCGCGATCAAGGAACGCATGTCCTCGATCGAGATCGACACGGTCATGCCGCAGGACCTGATCAACGCCAAGCCGGCCGCGGCGGCCGTGCGCGAGTTTTTCGGTTCCTCGCAGCTGTCGCAGTTCATGGACCAGACCAACCCGCTGTCGGAGATTACCCATAAACGCCGCCTGTCGGCGCTTGGGCCGGGCGGTCTGACCCGCGAGCGCGCCGGTTTCGAGGTGCGCGACGTGCACCCGACGCATTACGGCCGTATCTGCCCGATCGAGACGCCGGAAGGCCCGAACATCGGTCTGATCAACTCGTTGGCCACCTTCGCGCGCGTCAACAAATACGGCTTCATCGAAAGCCCGTACCGCAAGATCGTGAACGGCAAGCTGACCAATGAGGTCGTCTACCTGTCGGCGATGGAAGAGGCCAAGCACTATGTCGCGCAGGCCAACGCCGAGCTCGATAAGAATGGCAGCTTCGTCGACGAGTTCGTCATTTGCCGTAACGCCGGCGAAGTGATGATGGCGCCGCGCGAGAACGTTGATCTTATGGACGTCTCGCCGAAGCAGATGGTGTCCGTCGCGGCGGCGCTCATCCCGTTCCTCGAGAACGATGACGCCAACCGCGCGCTGATGGGCTCGAACATGCAGCGTCAGGCCGTGCCGCTGGTGCGCGCCGAAGCGCCGTTCGTCGGCACCGGCATGGAGCCGGTCGTCGCCCGTGACTCGGGCGCGGCCATCGGCGCCCGCCGCGGCGGCGTGGTCGACCAGGTGGACGCCACCCGTATCGTCATCCGCGCCACGGAAGATCTCGATCCCGGCAAGTCCGGCGTCGACATCTACCGGCTGATGAAGTTCCAGCGTTCGAACCAGAACACCTGCATCAACCAGCGTCCGCTGGTGCGCATGGGCGACCGCGTCAACAAGGGCGACATCATTGCCGACGGCCCGTCGACCGAGCTCGGCGATCTGGCGCTCGGCCGCAACGTGCTGGTCGCGTTCATGCCGTGGAACGGCTACAACTACGAGGACTCGATCCTGCTCTCCGAGCGCATCGTGGCCGACGACGTCTTCACCTCGATCCACATTGAGGAGTTCGAGGTCATGGCGCGCGACACCAAGCTCGGGCCGGAGGAAATCACGCGCGACATTCCGAACGTTTCGGAAGAGGCGCTGAAGAACCTCGACGAGGCCGGTATCGTCTATATCGGCGCGGAAGTGCAGCCGGGCGACATCCTGGTCGGCAAGATCACGCCGAAGGGCGAAAGCCCGATGACGCCGGAAGAAAAGCTTCTGCGCGCCATCTTCGGCGAAAAGGCCTCGGACGTTCGCGACACCTCCATGCGCATGCCTCCGGGCACCTTCGGCACGGTCGTCGAAGTGCGCGTCTTCAACCGCCACGGCGTGGAGAAGGACGAGCGCGCGATGGCGATCGAGCGCGAGGAGATCGAGCGTCTGGCGAAGGACCGCGACGACGAACAGGCGATCCTGGATCGCAACGTCTATGCGCGTCTCTCCGACGTGCTGGTCGGCAAGGAAGCGATCGCAGGACCGAAGGGCTTCAAGAAGGGCTCGAAGCTGTCGAAGGACACGCTCGACGAGTATCCGCGTTCGCAGTGGTGGCAGTTCGCTGTGGAGAACGAAAAGCTCCAGGGCGAGCTCGAGGCTCTGCGCGGCCAATACGACGAGTCCAAGAAGGCGCTCGAGCAGCGCTTCATGGACAAGGTCGAGAAGGTGCAGCGCGGCGACGAAATGCCTCCGGGCGTCATGAAGATGGTCAAGGTCTTCGTGGCGGTGAAGCGCAAGATGCAGCCGGGCGACAAGATGGCCGGCCGTCACGGCAACAAGGGTGTCGTGTCGCGCATCGTTCCGGTCGAGGACATGCCTTTCCTCGAGGACGGCACGCATGCCGACATCGTGCTCAACCCGCTGGGTGTGCCGAGCCGCATGAATGTTGGCCAGATCCTGGAAACGCATCTGGGCTGGGCTTGCGCAGGCATGGGCAGGAAGATCGGCGAGCTGATCGACGCGTATAAGGGTGGCGGCGACATCAAGCCGCTGCGCAAGACGCTGGAAAGCTTCATGCCGGCCAACGACCGCAACGAGCCGATCCGCGAGTATGACGACGAGAGCATCGTTCGCCTGAGCGAGCAGATGCGCCGCGGCGTCTCCATCGCGACCCCGGTGTTCGACGGCGCGCATGAGGCCGACATCAACACCATGCTGGAGCAGGCTGGCCTGCACACCAGCGGTCAGTCGCAGCTCTATGACGGCCGCACCGGCGAGCCGTTCGATCGCAAGGTGACGATGGGCTATATCTATATGCTCAAGCTGCATCACCTGGTGGACGACAAGATCCACGCGCGTTCGATCGGTCCGTACTCGCTCGTCACCCAGCAGCCGCTGGGCGGCAAGGCGCAGTTCGGCGGCCAGCGCTTCGGCGAAATGGAGGTCTGGGCGCTCGAAGCCTACGGCGCAGCCTACACGCTGCAGGAAATGCTGACGGTGAAGTCGGACGACGTCGCCGGCCGCACCAAGGTCTACGAGGCGATCGTGCGCGGCGACGACACGTTCGAGGCGGGCATTCCGGAGAGCTTCAACGTTCTCGTCAAGGAAATGCGTTCGCTCGGCCTCAACGTGGAGCTGGAGAACACCCAGGTCGAAGAGACCCCGACGCGTCTGCCCGACGCGGCCGAGTAAGCCTGTGGCGCGCCGCGCTCAAAGACGCGGCGTGCCCCGAGCATGATCCCGAAAAGTGGCCACCGGTTTTCGGCCAGATCATGCTCAACCAAGAAATCTTCGGCCGGTTCGACCGGCCATTCTGCGGACAAGTCGTCCGCGATCGATGCAAGGGGTTATCGAGGACCCCGAAAAGGAGAACGGCATGAACCAAGAGGTCATGAATCTCTTCAACCCGCAGGCGCCTGCGCAGGTGTTCGATTCCATCCGGATCTCGCTTGCCAGCCCAGAGAAGATTCTTTCCTGGTCGTTCGGCGAGATCAAGAAGCCGGAGACCATCAACTACCGCACCTTCAAGCCGGAGCGTGACGGCCTGTTCTGCGCGCGCATTTTTGGCCCGATCAAGGACTATGAGTGCCTGTGCGGCAAGTACAAGCGCATGAAGTACAAGGGCGTCATCTGCGAAAAGTGCGGCGTCGAAGTCACGCTGTCGCGTGTTCGCCGCGAGCGCATGGGCCACATCGAGCTCGCCGCGCCCGTCGCCCATATCTGGTTCCTGAAGTCGCTGCCCTCGCGCATCGGCACGCTGCTCGACATGACGCTCAAGGATATCGAGCGCGTGCTCTACTTCGAAAACTACATCGTCACCGAGCCCGGCCTCACCGCGCTGAAGGAGAACCAGCTCCTCAGCGAGGAAGAGTACATGCTTGCGGTCGACGAGTATGGCGAGGACTCTTTCACCGCCATGATCGGCGCCGAGGCTATCCATGACCTGCTTGCCGGCATGGACCTGGAGAAGATTGCCGGCGACCTGCGTTCGGAGCTGGCTTCGACCACCTCCGAGCTCAAGCAAAAGAAGTACTTGAAGCGGCTCAAGGTCGTTGAGAACTTCATGGAATCCGGCAACCGTCCGGAATGGATGATCATGAAGGTGGTTCCGGTGATCCCGCCGGACCTGCGTCCGCTGGTTCCCCTGGACGGCGGCCGCTTCGCCACGTCCGATCTCAACGATCTCTATCGCCGCGTCATCAACCGCAACAACCGCTTGAAGCGGCTGATCGAGCTGCGCGCGCCCGGCATCATCGTGCGCAATGAAAAGCGTATGCTGCAGGAAGCCGTCGATGCGCTGTTCGACAACGGCCGTCGCGGCCGCGTCATCACCGGCGCCAACAAGCGCCCGCTGAAGTCGCTGTCCGATATGCTCAAGGGCAAGCAGGGCCGGTTCCGCCAGAACCTGCTCGGCAAGCGCGTCGACTATTCCGGCCGCTCGGTCATCGTGACCGGTCCGGAGCTGAAGCTGCATCAGTGCGGTCTGCCGAAGAAGATGGCGCTCGAACTCTTCAAGCCCTTCATCTACGCCCGTCTCGACGCCAAGGGTTTCTCCTCGACCGTCAAGCAGGCGAAGAAGCTGGTCGAGAAGGAGCGTCCGGAGGTCTGGGACATCCTCGACGAGGTCATCCGCGAGCATCCGGTGCTGTTGAACCGTGCGCCGACGCTGCACCGCCTCGGCATCCAGGCGTTCGAGCCGACCCTGATCGAAGGCAAGGCGATCCAGCTGCATCCGCTGGTCTGCACCGCCTTCAACGCCGACTTCGACGGTGACCAGATGGCGGTCCACGTGCCGCTGTCGCTGGAAGCGCAGCTTGAAGCCCGCGTCCTGATGATGTCGACCAACAACATCCTGCACCCGGCCTCCGGCGCGCCGATCATCGTGCCGTCGCAGGACATGGTTCTCGGTCTCTACTATCTGTCGATCGTCAACCAGAACGAGCCGGGCGAAGGCATGGTGTTTGCCGACATGGGCGAGCTCCAGCACGCGCTGGAAACCAAGGCCGTGACGTTGCACGCCAAGATCAAGGGCCGCTTCCGCTCCGTCGACGCCGAAGGCAAGGTCGTGTCGAAGATCTACGACACCACGCCTGGCCGCATGATCATCGGTGAGCTTCTGCCGAAGAACGTCAACGTTCCGTACGACATCGCCAACCAGGAGATGACCAAGAAGAACATCTCCAAGATGATCGATACCGTCTACCGCCACTGCGGTCAGAAGGAGACGGTTATCTTCTGCGACCGCATCATGGCGCTCGGCTTTGCGCATGCCTGCCGTGCCGGCATTTCGTTCGGCAAGGACGACATGGTCATTCCGGACACCAAGCTGAAGCTTGTTTCCGACACCGAGGCTTTGGCCAAGGAATACGAGCAGCAGTACAATGACGGCCTGATCACGCAGGGCGAGAAGTACAACAAGGTCGTCGACGCCTGGGCCAAGTGCTCGGAAAAGGTCGCCGACGAGATGATGGCGCGCATCAAGGCGGTGGAGTTCGAGGACAACGGCCGTCAGAAGCCGATGAACTCGATCTACATGATGTCGCATTCGGGCGCGCGCGGTTCGCCCACCCAGATGCGTCAGCTCGCCGGCATGCGCGGCCTGATGGCTAAGCCCTCGGGTGAAATCATCGAGACGCCGATCATCTCGAACTTCAAGGAAGGCCTCACCGTGCTCGAGTACTTCAACTCGACCCACGGCGCCCGCAAGGGTCTGGCCGATACCGCCTTGAAGACGGCGAACTCGGGTTACCTCACCCGCCGTCTCGTCGACGTGGCGCAGGACTGCATCGTCAATTCGCTGGATTGCGGCACCGACAAGGGCCTCACCATGCAGCCGATCGTCGATGCCGGTCAGGTTGTCGCCTCGGTTGGCCAGCGCGTGCTCGGCCGCACCGCGCTCGACGACATCAACCATCCGGTCAGCGGCGAACTGCTGGTGAAGGCCGGCACGCTGATGGACGAGCGCGACGTGGAGCAGATCGAGAAGGCCGGCGTGCAGTCGGTCCGCATCCGCTCGGCGCTGACCTGCGAGGTCAGGACCGGCGTGTGCGCGGTCTGCTACGGACGCGACCTGGCCCGCGGTACCCCTGTCAACCAGGGCGAGGCCGTCGGCGTCATCGCGGCGCAGTCGATCGGCGAGCCGGGCACCCAGCTCACCATGCGTACCTTCCACATGGGCGGCACGGCGCAGGTGGTGGATTCCTCGTTCCTTGAAGCCTCCTATGAGGGCAAGGTGCAGATCCGCAACCGCAACGTGGTGCGCAATTCGGAAGGCCAGCAGATGGTCATGGGCCGCAACATGGCGGTGCTCATCCTCGATGAGACCGGCAAGGAGCGCGCCACGCACCGCGTTGCCTATGGTTCGCGTATCTTCGTAGACGACGGCGACAAGGTAAAGCGCGGCCAGCGTATCGCCGAGTGGGATCCCTATACCCGCCCGATCCTTACCGAAATCGAGGGTCGCGTGGCGTTCGAGGACCTCGTCGACGGCATCTCCGTTCAGGAAACGGCCGACGAGTCGACCGGCATCACCAAGCGTGAGGTCATCGACTGGCGTTCGACGCCGCGCGGCAGCGACCTGAAGCCCGCGATCGTCGTCCAGGACGCCAAGGGCAAGGTCGGCAAGCTGTCGAAGGGCGGCGATGCGCGCTTCCTGCTCTCGGTCGAGGCCATCCTCTCGGTCGAGCCAGGCGCCCATGTGAAGCCTGGCGACGTGCTGGCGCGTATCCCGATGGAAAGCGCCAAGACCAAGGACATCACCGGTGGTCTGCCGCGCGTTGCGGAACTGTTCGAGGCTCGCCGTCCGAAGGATCACGCCATCATCGCCGAGATCGATGGCACGATCCGCTTCGGCCGCGACTACAAGAACAAGCGCCGCATCATCATCGAGCCGCATGATTCGACGCTCGAGCCGGTGGAGTACCTGATCCCGAAGGGCAAGCCGTTCCATCTCCAGGACGGCGACGTCATCGAGAAGGGCGACTACATCCTCGACGGCAATCCGGCGCCGCACGACATCCTGGCGATCAAGGGCGTGGAGGCGCTTGCCTCGTACCTCGTGAATGAAATCCAGGAGGTCTACCGTCTGCAGGGCGTGTCGATCAACGACAAGCACATCGAGGTGATCGTTCGCCAGATGCTGCAGAAGGTCGAGATCACCACGCAGGGCGACTCGACCTACATCCCGGGCGACCACGTCGACGTGATCGAGCTGGAAGAGGTCAACGAGCGCCTGATCGAGGACGGCAAGAAGCCGGCCGAAGGTCAGCCGGTGCTGCTCGGCATCACCAAGGCCTCGCTGCAGACGCCGTCCTTCATCTCGGCCGCCTCCTTCCAGGAGACGACCAGGGTGCTCACCGAGGCGGCGGTTGCCGGCAAGACCGACATGCTGCAGGGCCTGAAGGAAAACGTCATCGTCGGCCGCCTGATCCCGGCCGGCACCGGCGGCACGATGAGCCAGATAAGGCGCATCGCCACCTCGCGCGACGAGCTCATCATCGACGAGCGCCGCAAGGCCTCCGGTGTCGAGGTCGCCGAGCCGATGCTGACCGACATGGTCAACGCCGCGCAGTAAGCGGCATGATATGACAAACGAAGAGAAGGGGCCCACGCGGCCCCTTCTTGCATTTTGGCTTCACCAACGAGGAAGAGCTATGAGCAGCAAGATCTGGACGGCCGTCGACGAATACATTGTTTCCTCTCTTTTCGAAGCGGATCCCGTGCTGGATGCAGTGCTAAAGGCCAACCGCGATCAGGGCCTGCCGGCGATCGACGTCTCGGCCGCGCAAGGCAAGCTGCTGTCGCTGCTAGTGCGCATCCGCGGCGCGAGAACCGTGTTGGAGGTCGGCACGCTGGGCGGCTACTCGACCATCTGGATGGCGAGGGGATTGCCGGCGGACGGCAAGGTCGTGACGCTGGAGCTAGACCCGCACCACGCCAAGGTCGCGCGCTCGAATTTCGAGCGGGCAGGGGTTTCCGGCAAGGTCGACCTGCGGGTCGGTCCCGCGCTTCAATCTCTTGCCGCATTGGCGGACGAAAATGCCGGTGCGTTCGACTTGATTTTCATCGACGCCGACAAGCCCAACAACCCGAATTATCTGAACTGGGCGATGAAGCTGTCGCGCTCGGGCACGGTCATCGTCTGCGACAACGTCATCCGCGACGGCGCGGTCGTGAAAAAGAATAGCGGGGACGCCAATGTTGAAGGCGCTCGCGAGGCGTTCTCGTTTATCGGCGGCGAGAAGCGGCTGGACGGCACCGCCATACAGACCGTCGGCACCAAGGGTTATGACGGTTTTGCCATCGCGATCGTCGCGTGAGATTGCCGTTCGCCTCGACGCTTTGCCGCTGCCTCAGTCGAAAAACGCCTCGACCACATTGCGCTTGCCTAGCATGAAGGCATCGGCGACGTGCTGCAGCGGCGCGAGATCGACATCGGAAATGCCTGCGCGAACGATCTCGGCGAAGCGCTTGTAGAGCATCGGATATTCGGCCTCCGGCTCGTCGTGGATGGTCTTGCCATCGACGGCGAGCTTGGCGCCGCCGCCGGACAACACCATCCTGCCCTTGTCGGTCTCGGCAACGATGTCCCAGCTTTGCGGGCCGGTCTGCAGCCAGTCGAGATCCATCATCACCGGCAGGCCGTTCGAGGTGCGGAAGGCGACATGCGCCGCGACCGGCGCCGCGCGGTTCTCGGGAAAATCGAGCACGGCCGAAGTGATGAACATCGGCGGCAGGATATGCGTGGCGATCGACAGTGCGTTGATGCCCGGGTCGAACACCCCGAAGCCGCCGGGCTCCCAGATCCATTCCTGGTTCGGATGCCAGCGGCGTACGTCTTCCTTCCAGTTGATGGCGGCCGAGGTCAGCCTGGCCGAGGCGAGAAAGCTGCGCGCGGCCTCGACGGCCGGCGCATAGCGGGAGTGCCAGCTGGCGAAGAGCGAGACACCGTTCTTGTCGGCAAGCGCCTTGAGGTGCTCGACCTCGCTCACCGTCGCGCCCGGCGGCTTTTCGAGGAACACGTGCTTTTTCGCTTCCAGCGCGGTGCGCGCGGCGTCGTGGCGGAACTGCGGCGGCATGCAGAGCGAGACGGCTTCCAGGCTGGGCTCGGCCGCAAGCATCGCCTCGACGCTGGGGTAGTTTGCGATCCCATCGACCTTGCCGTGGCGGCTCGCCGCAGCGACGAGATTATAGGCGTCGTCCTTGGCGACCGCCGGCAGGTGCTGGTCGCGAACGATCTTGCCCACGCCGACGATGCCGAGCTTGATGGGTGTACTGGTCATGAGAACTCCGGAGAGAAGAAGAATGGCTGGTCAGGTTGTTTTTAGGTGGGGCGGGAGAGGGATGTTCAGCCGCAGGCGGTTAGGACGGCTCGTCGAAGGCGACGATCGAAACCTCGCCTTCGAGTGCGCCCTGATAGGCCGACAGATGCGGCTCCTCGTCGGGCTCGCCTTCCATGTCGCCGATCTGGTCGAGCTCGGCCTCCGCGAATCCTTCCGCCGCGAGCGATTCGAGCGCGCGGCGCACGGCAGAATCATCGTCGGGCGCCACCAGCATCACGTGCACGCCTTCCGGCTTGCCGCCTTTCTTGCGCCAGACCCGTCCGGTGATGATGGTGACCGGCCGTTCGTCATTGTCGTTCACGGGCTGATTCCTCGTTTTACCGGGAGATTATCCGGCTCAAGCTGCCTTTTGACATGAAGCAGGCCGGGAAGACAGCCGCAAGCCGGTCACTTTCTTCCTCGCTCTTGAAAAGAGGCGCAAGAAAATTACATGCTTTTTTCGCATGGCTGCCCAGCCTCCGGTTGGGCGCAATATTTGCCGCTTCGGGGTGTCGGTAGCTAATCAAGTTGTCCGGTTTGGTAGCACATCATTTGTCCGCTTCAGTTTGCGTCGAAGCGGTTCAC
>NZ_JAIUHK010000066.1:0-18472 GCF_020165075.1 Mesorhizobium sp. CA4 | reverse complement strand
CGGTCCCTGGATGACCCACCCCTTTGACGGATCTTCCGGGGATGGGAACAGTTCCGGGTGCTTGATCGCATCTTCGACGGTCTTTATGTCCGGATGGGCATCGGCAACGTATTTGGGAATAAACCAGCCCGAGGTGGAACCATCGCTGATCGCGACACCGATTTTGACGACGCGGCCTTCGGCAGAGCCTTTCGCATACAGATCGCCGACGACTGACGGCGACACGGCCGGAGAGACGTCTGGCTGACCTTTCTCGATCATTGACGTGAGAGTTGGAACCGTGTCGCCAGCAACTACCGATACGTTGCAGCCATAGCCGTTGTTGAGAATGAATTGATCGACATAGGTGTTCACTTCAGCTGATTGCCAATTGAAGGCCGACAGCGTGATGTCACCGCATGCCGCATGGGCAGCGCCGGCACTCATCAGAGTGCCGAGGGCGGCGAATGAAAGCAAGTACCTTCTCATCGAATTCTCCCATTACCATGAGCTTGTTGGTCATTGGTCACCCGGATTGGATAGATTGGTACCGACCTCGCCGTCAAACTTGGAAATGGGGCGCATTTTATCGAAGGAACGAAATTGCACGTTCGCCGCGGATACCCTGCAGCGAAGGGCTTCTAGCGAGATTCACATATACGCTCGCGTAAGTCTATGTTTTTCCTTGCGAAAATAATGGGAGTTCATATTTCCGGTGCCGGAACTCACTGGCGACGCTTTCGCCTGTTTGGCCACAGTATAAAGCTATTCTATATCAAACTGCTAAATTTTTGCGGTCGGAAGGTCGATTTCTCCCCGCTGAATAGACGCTAATGATCTATCTCGCGTCGCTCATGAAGGCCTCTGGAAAGGTCGACATGAACCACAACGGCGGAATCCTTGACGAGGAAGTCGCCGAGGGATTCATCCTTGCCTGCTGCTCCAAGCCGCTGTCGAACGTCGATGTTGAGGCTTGATTGGCCAGCTATCAATCCAGTCAATGCGAAGACTTCAATTTTTCCGCCTACAGGGCTGAACCTCGTTCCGGTATCAAACAAGCGCCGGCCGAGGGGCCGGCGAGGCGTTTGGCAACCTTGACCTCCGTGATTGTGGCTATTGGGGAGCGTTGGCCGCTAAAGCGCCTCAAGATGCAGTCCCTGGAGAGAACGATGTCGTCGACCGATGAACCTCTGGATCGAGATATCGGGTCCACACTCGAGATTTGGCGTTATCCGGTCAGCTCACTGACGGGCGAGCGCATGCGCCGAGCGCCCGTGTCATCTCGCGGCCTCGATCTGGATCGGGCTTACGGTCTGTTCGACGAAGACACGAACGACATCGTCTACCCCTCCATTCAAAAGCATTGGAACGTCGCGCCACTGTTCGCGGCTCGGATTGTCGACGCGGGCACACTCCAAATCTCGAGAGACTCAGAAAGGTGGCACGACGCCGACGATCCAGCAATCGCCGAGGCCATGGCAACGAGCTTCGGCCGGAGAGTGCGGGCTTGTCGATATGGAGAGCACCTCGGAAACAAGATAGCAGCTTCTCGATACGAGCTCAGCCCGATCCATCTTTTGAGTCGGCAGTCGATCGAGGCGCTGCGTCGGTCCCTGCCGGAAAGCGAGATCGACGAACGTCGCTTCAGGCCCAATATTCTGGTCGACATTCCCGATTCGGGTGAGATGCCCGAGTACAGCCTCCTAGGAAAGGAGTTCCGGATCGGCAATGTTCGGCTACGCGGCACGAAGCCGTGTGGCCGATGCAGTTTCACGTCACTTGAGCAGCAAGGAGTGCCCGAGGATCGACGCGTTCTTCGCACCCTCATTGCGCAGTTCGAGAAAAACTTCGGCATTTATTGCGACGTCCTAACCGAAGGCGAGATAGAAGTCGGTGACCGCCTGAACGTATCCTGGCCGGTCCCCGGGCTTGCGCCGATCGTAATCGTCGGAGGTGGCCAAGCCGGAGCCATGACGGCGAAGGCGCTTCGGGACTTGGGTTCAGATTCCCCCATAGAAATCTTCGGAGACGAGCGTCACGCTCCCTACGAGCGCCCTCCATTGTCCAAATCGATCGGGTTTCGGGACGACGGGAAGGTGGAACTAACCAGCGTGCTTCTACCTGACGAGATCGAGCGGCTGGACATCAGATTGCATCTCAACAACCGTATAACAAGCATCGATCGTGCGAACCGGATGGTCGAAACGTCGGACGGTAGCCGACATGCCTATGAATTCCTCGTTCTCGCTACTGGCGGATCCGCCCGGCGCCTTCCAGGAATCGATCGAGGGTACGGCCACGTTCACTCGGTCCGCACCGCAGAAGACGCGTGGCACTTCAGGCAGCGCCTGGCTCGCAGTTCGAGACTCTTTGTCCTTGGAGGAGGATGGCTTGGCCTCGAAATCGCCGCAGCGGCGAGAACTATTGGTTGCGAGGTGACACTTTTCGCGAGGCAGAAGCGGCTCTGTGCGAAAGCGCTTCCTGAGGTCGTCAGCGACTTCCTGGAGACAAGGCATCGCGCGGAGGGAGTGCATCTTCGTCTAGGCGTGGAACCGACATTTAGGGAGACACCCGAGGGGATTGAGGCGGAGATCGGGGGAATCATCGAACGGGCGGACACTCTTGTCGTCGCCATTGGAATGACCGCCAACGACCTCCTTGCGAGGCACGCCGGGCTGAGCTGCCATGATGGAGTGGATACGGACCAGAATGGTGCCACGGAAGATCCTCGGATTTTCGCCGTCGGCGACGTCGCGCGTCAGCGGAGACCCAATGCCATGCAGGGATCACGTATCGAAAGCTGGCACAACGCCAATGAACAGGCCGCACGGGCAGCGAGAGCGATCCTTTCGAAACCGACCGATGCTATCTTCCCTGCTAGGTTCTGGTCGACGCAATACGACCTGAACTTGCAGATCGTAGGACTCCCTGACCCTTCAGCGAAACCTATCTCCAGTTCATACGGGTCTGCACCGTACTGGGAATTCCATGGCTTCGCGATCGGCATCAATCGACCGGGCGACGTCCATCGGTTTGCGTCTAAAATATCAGGGCCGAACCATTCCTCGGAATCCTTGGCGAGGTCGCGCCTAACCCTCGACGACACGAACTCGACGCTTGAACACCTGTGCCACGCAGATGAACTCCGCGAAGGACAGATTTCGCGCTTCGAGCATACGTCCGCGGGTCATGTTTCGGCTGGCCTGCTCGACGGCAGGCCGTTCGCCGTCTACGATAGATGTCCACATGCCGATGCCTCTTTGTCGGAAGGCTTCACAGAGGGACGGCGGATCGTATGCCCGCTTCATTTCGCAGAGTTCGACGTGGAGACCGGCGAAGCATTTAACGCCCCGCCAGGATGTGCAGATCTCGCCTGCTACACGGTCGAGTTGCATGGAACGGAACTGTTCATTCGGGTCCCCCGAGGAAGTGCCGTAACCTGAATGCGCCAATCCCACGGTAAGCTTCAACAGCCGATGTCGGAACCGACTTTGAAACAGTCTATTCCGACGGTGAGCTAAGGCTGGCTCCCCGCAGTTCCGAGGTGCTACTGAGAAACCAATCAACGATCTTCTTGCATGAACTGTTCGCAGTCGCTTTTTCGTTCGCAAGCAGGAAATGGGCTCGGTCTGTCCGGATTTCTATATCCAGCGGACGCACGAGCAAACGGTTGTTCAGCAGTTGCTGTGCGGACATCGCCCAGCCGAGAGAAATTCCTTCTCCCGCCAAAGCTGCCTGTAGTGTGAGCTGATAGTCATTGAACACGATGTCAGGTTGAATCTCAGTTGCGTCACTACCGGCTAATTTCATCCATTCAGACCAGCTCATTCGCTTGCGGTATAAATCGGAAGAATGAAGCAGCTTGTGTTTGACGAGGTCGTTCACCGTCTCCGGTTTCGGATGTGAATTCAGATAACCCGGCGAGCATACCGGGAATACCACTTCGTCTGCTATATACCAGCTGTTGTCTCGCGAGAAATTGCGAGGCCGGACCCAGGAGGTAATATCCACTTCATTGTCCGGTTCGATATCACGATCTGTCGAAACCACCTTAATCCGGACATCCGGATGCTCCTCCTGGAAGTGATATAGCTGGGGCGCGAGCCAATGAGCGGTGATCGATGACGACGCGGCGAATGTGATGTACTTGGCGCCACCGCCCGAGATGGTTGACAGCTTCTGCTCGATTCCCCGGAATCCCGAGCGCACTTCCTCGTATAACTGGATACCGGCTTCCGTCAGGTGAACGCCGCGATTGTCCCGCTCGAAAAGCTCGGTACCGCAATGCTTCTCGAACAGCTTGATCGCATACGAAATGCTCGGTTGCGTCACATTGAGCTCCAATGCGGCGGCTTTGAAACTGAGATGCCGTGCAGCCGCTTCGAAAACGAACAGCGATTGAGGAGAAGGAACCAGTCTACGAAGCTTTGACATCAAGTCATTCTATATCAGCCTCGATCTTTCCCGTCTACGAGCAGAAACCCTGCCACGCTAGAAGGTCATGACGAACACATCTTATCGGACGCTCTCCAGTGTTTCCGATTAGCCGTCTAAGCGAGCTGACCGTGGCATCCCTAGCACGTTCTGATAAGCGTATTGCGATTGACCCGCCCCATCCGGAGCCGACGCCGTCTGGCTGGTTTTTGACTTCTGGAGCGAGCCTGCCGCTGATACCTCAGCGCGGCGACGTGGAGTGCGAATGCCTCGTTGTCGGTGCCGGATGGATGGGCCTTCATGCGGCCCGAAGATTCGCCGAGCTCAATCCTGACGCGCGCGTCCTACTGGTCGATGCGGGCCGGATCGGCAACAACGCGTCGGGCCGGTCCATGGGCTTCGTCATTGATCTCGCCCACAATCCCCGCAAGAAGGATTTCGTCGAGGACATCAAAGGTAATAAGGAAGAGCTTTTCGTCAATCTCGACGGCATATCGTACATCCGGAGCGCGGTCGAAGAGCGCGGCGTCGACTGCGATTGGGACACTCAAGGCAAATACCACAGCGCGGCGACCGATCATGGCGTCGAAAATCTGAGGCGCTTTTCCGAAGCCCTGGACCTTCTTGGACAGAAATACAGCTGGGTCGAGAAACCAGAGATCCACAAGATCACCGGAAGCAGGCACTACATCAGGGCGCTTCACCATCCCGGCACCATCCTCGTTCAGCCCGCGAAGTACCTGAAGAACGCGGCACGCGCCCTGCCTTCCAACGTAACCGTTCACGAAGACACCTCGGTCATCGGGATGACTTTGGACGGTTCGAAGCACATCTGCGAGACACCCGCGGGAATTATCCGTGCAAAGAAGATAATTCTGTGTGCGTCAGGCTGTCTGACGAAATTCGGGTTCTTCAAGCACCGCGCGATACCGCTTTACACCTTCGCGAGCATGACACGGGAGTTGACGCAGTCCGAGTTGGCGCAGGTCGGGGATCGTTCCGCCTACGGCCTCATCCCAGCCGACAGCTTCGGCACGACGGTCCGCCGGACAGTCGACGGCCGTCTATTCCTGCGGAACGTCTATTCCTATGCCACCGACTTCAAGACCACGGAAGCCGACGTGAAGAAGGCCCGCATCCAGCAGCAGGTCGCTTTCGACCGCCGTTGGCCGCAGATTTCCAAGATGGGTTTCGAGGCGAGCTGGGGCGGACTGCTGACGTTGGCACAGAATGGCGGGATGGTCTTCGGCGAACTGGCGCAGGGCGTGTACGGGGCGGCATTCTGTAACGGCACGGGCGTCGCGCGCGGCGCCGCATTCGGAAAGGCAGTCGCCGAGTTGGCATGCGGAATGTCGTCGCCTGTCATCGACATCCTGAAGAGTCGCGCGAGCCCAAGTCGTCCCTATCCGCGGATCATAACGTCGATGGGCGTAGGTTTTGTGACCTTTATGCGCTTCCGGCAAGCAGGCGCAGAAGTCTAGGATTCAAGGGAGAGAAGAAATGGCTGATCTGAAAGGCATCAATTTGGCGATGCAGACCCCGTTCAACGCGAACGGGGAAATCGAATACGGCGTCTTCGAGGAACTGATCGACAAGTTTATCGACGCCGGCGTGCATGGACTCGTTTTGGGTGCTGGAACGGGTCAGCATCCATACCTGACCGAAGCCGAGTGCAACCGTCTCTATGAACTCGGAGCGAAGCGCATCGACGGTCGTTGCAGCATTATCTGCCAGTCGTCGGCCCTGAACATGGACGAGGTCATTCGCCGGTCGAAACATGCGGAGTCCATCGGTGCCGATGCCATCATGGTCCTTCCGCCCTATTTCGAGGGGCCCTCCGATGATGACGGCATTGTTCGCTTCTACTCGGAGGTCAATGATGCGGTCGGCATCGATATCGTCGGCTACAATATCCCGCAGGCAACCGGTCTGTCGGTCTCCCCGGACCTGTTCCGTCGTCTCAACGAGTTGAGCAACTTCAACTTCATCAAGGATAGCGGCGGCGACTTCACCACCCATCAGGAATATCTGCAGATCAGCCGCGGCGTTCTGAACGGGTGCGACACGATCACCGTCTATGCGCTCATGGCGGGTGTCCCCGGGGTCATTTGGGGTGCAGCGAACTATATGCCGAAGGAAGCCGTCCAGCTGTATGAACACGTCGCCGCAAAGCGCCTGGATCAGGCGCTCGCCCTTTGGGCGAAGATGCTGCCGTCGTTGCTTTACATTTGGCGGGCCCCCTATACGCCGTCGGTCCTCAAGGCAGCGCAGTGGCGTGGGTTCGGTACCGGCCATGTCCGCAAGCCGCTGGGGCCGCTGTCCGCCAGTCAGGAAAAGGCTCTTCGCGCCGCCCTCGAACACCTGAACGCCTGATCCGATGAAAATCGTTCTCGTAGGAGCTTCCGGCACGATCGGCTCCGCAGTCGCTGCCGAGCTGCGCCGAAGACATAAGGTGATCAGCGCCGGTCGCACGGGTAGCGATCTTCGCGTGGACATCGCCGACCCTGCCTCAATAGATCAGTTCTTCAAAGAGCTTGGCGGGTTCGATGCACTGGCATGCATGGCTGGCGCCGTTCACTATGCGTATCTCGCGGACTTCACGCCCGAACAATTCGAGATCGGCCTGCGCAGCAAGCTGATGGGGCAAGTGAATTTGGTCCTCAAGGGCTTGAACCAGATAAACGATGGCGGGTCATTCACCTTAACCTCCGGTCTCACCAACGATGATCCAATCGTCCAGGGCGCGGCATCGTCCCTGGTGAATGGAGGGCTGGAAGGCTTCGTCAAAGGCGCGGCGATCGAGATGCGACGGGACATTCGCATCAACGCGGTGAGCCCGACCCTCGTCGAGGAATCTTTGGGCGCGTACGGGGAGTTCTTCCCCGGGGTGAAGCCCCTGCCGGTGCGTGATGTCGTCCTCGGCTACTTGAAAAGCATCGAGGGGTCTCAGACGGGTCGCGTCTACCGGATGGGCTGGTCCAGGGAGGGTTGATCCCGTCGCCGAGGCGAGCCTCACCCTATACGACCCAAAACTGGACACATGAAGCTCCAGCATTCTATCTGTTACAAAGGTTCCCGATATGAAGATCGCCGCCATTGAACTCTACGAATACAAGCTTACCTACATCCACGGGACCTATGCGATGTCCAAGGGTCGGGCGGCGAGCCAGCAGCCGTCCAACCTGGTTCGGATAATAACCGACAACGGGATCGAGGGATGGGGCGAAGCCGCTATCCTGTCGGGCAATTATCTGCCGCTGTTTGCCGGCGGCACACGAGCGGCCCTCCGAGAACTCGCGCCGAACCTGATCGGCCAGGACCCTCGCGCGACCCGGCGGATCGAAGCGATCATGGACAGCATATTGATGGGCCAGCTCAACGCGAAGAGTGCCTTCGACGTTGCCTGCTGGGACATCTTCGGAAAATCGGTCGATATGCCCGTCGCGGCCTTGCTGGGAGGCGTCCTGAGCGACGATCTGCCGATCTTCGAGGCCATACCGCTCGCATCCACCGAGGCAAATATCGATTTCCTTCGCCAGCGAGCCAAAGCGGGCATTCGGCGTTTCCAGCTCAAGGTCGGTGACGATCCCAAAGGGGATGCAGCGCGTGTCCGTGCGATCGTGGAGGAAGCGGATGAGGACGTGTTCCTCTATGTCGACGCCAATGCGGGCTGGACCCTGCTCGAGGCGTCGGTCGGAATGCGGGCTCTGGAGGACCTGAACCTATGGTTCGAACAGCCCTGCAGGGAGCTGGCGGATTGCGCACTGCTTCGAAAAATCAGCCCGTTGCCCCTGATCATGGATGAAAGCGTCGTGAATTGTGGTGACTTGCACCAGGCGAAGTATGAAGTCGGCGCGGCAGGCATCAACATCAAGATCGGGCGCGTCGGTGGAATTACCAGGGCTGTGAGCATGAGAGATACGGCCCAGAATCTCGGTCTGCACTTCAACATCGAAGACATCTGGGGCGGAGATGTCTGCGCCGCCGCCGTCTCCCATGTAGCCGCCAGTTCGCGGCCGTCGCACCTTCTCCAGACTTCGTTCTTCAACGACTGGACCGATGGACATATTGCAGGCTACCAACCCCGCGTGAAAAATGGACGCGGTGCGGCGCCGACCGGCCCGGGGCTTGGCATCACGGTCGATAGAAGCATGATCGGTGACCCGGTCGCCAGCTTCAAATAGCAGTTGTTGCTCTGGCGACATGGGAGGCGGAACCGGCAAGACGGAGGCGGCAAAGACGACAGCAGGGTCTTTCCGCCGCCCTTCAATGACTACCATAATCCTCAGGGCCGCTATAGCGTGCCGACGTACGGCGGCTTGATGCGGCGTCAGCCATGCCGCGCACCCGGCACGGCAGCAGGACTTACTGACGTGGAGAATTCATAATTGTCACATGCGGGCGGCAGGTGGTGAGAAGGTCCGCGGTCGCGCCGCGTCTCGGTCCTGCATTCGACCGGCAAAATAGGCTTATCCTAGAGGGATGAGGGACGCCGGAGTATCGGCGGACCTCGTCGTTGCTGACAAGCTATCAATGCCTGCTCGCGTCGAATTTGCAAGCACGGGCCGCCTGATAGTCTTGGTAACGCCTTACGCCGGCGCTAATCTCAAGAGGTAGTGAGTTTTTTTACGCGGCGCGATCATTTCGGTCCGTGTTAGGCATGCGCCATATAAATCATCACGAATAATAGGTATGACATGACTGTTGCCGTTCCGACGCATATGAAAGCAGTGTTGCTGACCGGTCATGGTGGGCCAGAGAAGCTGCAATATCGTAGCGACGTCCCGTTGCCGAATGTCCAGGCGGACGAAGTCCTGATCAAGGTTGGTGCTGCTGGGGTAAACAACACTGATATATGGGCGAGGGAGGGAGCCTACAACACTGTGCTCGGGTCCTCCCAAGCGGTTGGATGGCGGGGAGAGCCTCTGGCTTTCCCACGTATTCAGGGCATCGACATTGCAGGCAGAATTGTCGCGGTCGGTTCAAACATTGACAAGAAACGTATCGGGCAGCGCGTCCTGGTTGATCCCGTAATGCGTCAAACTGGTGACCGCTTGTATGGCGCCGGGCACTTCGGCAGTGAGCGTGACGGTGGATTCGCTCAATTCGTGACCGCTCCTTCAGAAAGCGCTCTCGAAGTTGAGACCGCTTTGTCCGACGCGCAACTGGCGAGCTTCCCGTCAGCATACGGTACAGCGCTACATATGCTGAACCGCGCCCGGCAAGTGGCTGGCGAAATCGTGATCGTCACAGGCGCTTCAGGAGGTGTGGGTACCGGGCTTGTGCAACTCGCAAAAGCCCGAGGAGCAGAGGTGCTGGCGATTGTCGGTCGGGGTAAGGAACAGGAAGTTCGACGGATTGGAGCGGATTACGTCGTTGGAAGGGAAAGTGCTGATATCGGCAATGATGTCCGAAACGCTTTAAACGGGCGGGAAGCCGATGTGCTCGCCGACGTCGTCGGAGGACCCGCCTTCGAAGTATTGCTCCAAAATCTCCGTCCCGAGGGCGGTCGATATGTGACAGCCGGCGCTATTGCGGGCCCGAGAGTCACGCTTGACCTAAGAGTGCTATATTTGCGTCATCTCGAGTTAATTGGATCCACCATTTGGACGAGAGACGAATTCAAAGAATTGGTGAGCCTGGTTCAGTCTGGGAAAATCGTTCCCCAACTTGCCAAAAGTTTTCCTTTAAGTGAAATCTCGAAAGCTCAAGAGGCATTCAAATCAAAGGACTTCTTTGGAAAACTGGTCGTCCTTCCGGACGAGTGAGCTCAAAAAGTCGCTCTGAGAGTACTGCTAACTAATGCAGACCTGTAGCGGGCGTCTGCCGACCGCTACACATCGCAGCCCATGGAACTTCGACCCGTATCAGCCGAAAGAAGCCACGGGCTCTCCAAACAAGCTCTCATCCGGAATCACGCCAAGTCCCGGTCCGGTGGGCAGCTTGATGTGCCCGCCTTCGATTTTGACGCCGTTTTCCGCATCGTAGTTGCCGTCCACATAGGGTTGGGCGAGCCATACCCCCTCGAGCAGCTGGGGCTTGACCGTCGCGCCGATATGCGTGCAAGCGGCCGCGATGATGTCGCCGCCCCAGGCGTCGTCGCAAGTATGCGGCATTGAGCGGGTCTCGCAAATGTCGCGGAACGTTGTCATCGGATGCAGGCCGCCGATACGAGTGACCTTCATGCCGAAACCATCGCAGATGCCATCGCCGACGACGCGAATCACGGTGTTCAGGTCCTCGCTGTTTTCGTCCAGGTAGAGGCCGTGGTGAAGGCGGCTGCGGATAGCCTTGAGTTCCTCGATCGTGTTGCAAGGCTGTTCGATGATGAAAGGGATGTCCAGGCACTCGCGGCTGAGACGCAGCGTGTCCCGGGTCGTCAGCGACCGGTTGCCGTCGACGGCGAGCCGGACGCGGGTGCCTACGCGCTCCCACACCTTCCTGACCACCGCGATATCGACTTCGATCGGACGGTTTCCGCCAACTTTGATCTGTAGGCGTGGATAACCTTCGCTCGCGCGTTCTTCAGCGATGCGGGCAATCTCGTCCGGCTCTCCGATCCCGGATGCGTAATAAGACGGTACGCGCTCGGTTACCGCGCCGCCCAACAGGTCGGCGACGCGCATGTTCACGTGTTTCCCCAAAACGTCGTAAGCCGCGATGTCTAACGCAGCCTTGGCATAACGATGGCCGCTCAAGAGGCCGTCCATCCTGCGGCGGAATGCCAGCGGTTGAAGCGGATCGGCACCCATCAGCCCCGGAGCCATCTCCCCAAGCGCGGCCAAGGCGCCTTTAGAGTGCTGGGGTTGATAGGTCGGACCGACAGGGCAGGTTTCGCCCCAACCGAAGAGGCCATTGTCAGCAACGATTTTCACAAGGGTCGTGTCGAGCGCGTGAACAATGCTGCTTGCGATCTTGTAGGGGCCGTTCTTGACTGGCAAACTGTGCGAATAGAGGTGGATTTCCACAATCTTCATTGCACTATTTCCAAAAAAAGCGGCCGTCCAAAAGGACGGCCAGTTGGGGAGGAATTAGAAGCATTGCGTCACCTTGAGTTTGTCGACAGCGGCGACTGTCGCCTTAGTAAGTGCCGCAGCGCCGCATTGAACGGCGCCCTTACCAGCCTTCGACGATGTCCCAGTCAACTTCGATGCCATAGCCCTCAGCGTCGGGAAGACTGATGTTACCATTCTCGGACTTCGCGCCTCCCGAAAATGGGTTCGGGCCGTTGATGTTGATCATAGAGAGATGGCCTTCGTCGAACGGGAACGTGGTCTTGCAAGATGCAGCCAGATGGCATGCCGACGTATCACCAAGAATCGTATAAGGCGCCGTATCGACGCTCACGCCAACGCCGGCGGCCTCGGATATGGCTACGACCTTTCGGGCTTCGGACAAACCGCCGAGGCGATTGATTTTGCATACCACGCGATCGCAAGCTTCGGCTTTTAAGATCGCAATCATCGCCTCAGCCGACCAAACCGATTCATCGAGGATCAGGGGGAAGCCGGCAGTTTTACGCACATATGCCGAACCACTGAGGTCGTCGAGATGGAGCGGCTGCTCTATCGAGAGGTTCGAATGTCCCTGGAACACGCGAAGAGCTGCAACAGCGGAACCTGCGTTACCCCAGGCCTGGTTCGCATCCGCGTCCACCATGATTTCCTTTGGGATAACCTCCAGAGCGGCGGCAATCTTGTCGTTCTCTGCAACCAAAGCACGGTGGCTCCACCCTGCCGCCAGCAAACTGTCACCCACCTTCACCTTGATAGCACTGTAGTTTCTTGAAAGGGCCTGTTCACATTCTTTCGCAACCCGTTCGGGCGTGGTTTCATAAGTGCAAAACATGAGTGGAATGGGCGCTGGATTTCCCCCTCCAAGCAACTTGAAAACGGGAACGCTATACAATTTCCCGATGGCGTCCCAAATCGCCATGTCGACACCCGACCGCGCACCTCGGGCGCCAATCGAACCGCCGCCATAAGTTTTAAGCATTAACTCATGGCAAAGGGCTACATTGGCTATGTCGGCGCCACGGAGGCAATCATCACAAAGTTGGATGGCGCTCTGAATCTGCTCGGGTGTTTCGTTGAGGTACCAGAGCTGCGTCGATATTTCTCCGATGCCAAAAATTCCATTCTCCAGTGTCACTCGCACCAGAAAGTTGATCGGCACCGTCGGCCATGGCGAATCCTCTGCTCTCCATTCCTCTTTTACGGAGAACGTCGGAATTCTCCAGATTTTCACTTCTGCTATGTTTGAACTGGAACCCATTCGTACACCTTATTATTGAATATTATAGCGGCTACGCAAACACGGAAGCCAACGCTATCATCCAACATTTATAGTGCTTTCGTTATACCTCGATTTCGACAGGCGACGTCGGGCGTGAACAACAGGCGAGAATGTAGCCCTGTTCAATTTCGTCGTCCGTAATGCCGCCATTGTGTTCCATCGTGACGTCGCCAGAAACTTTCATCACCTTACAGGTGCCACAAAGCCCCATTTCACAGACCGACAAGATGCTAACACCGGCTTTGCGGGCGGTTTGAAGCAAGGTCTCCTCGGGACTACCCGGATGCTCTTTTTCGGAGACCCGAAATCGAACGAGATTTATAGCGACATGCGGTCTGACTTCCGGCTGCAACGTAATTTTGGCTTCATTTGTCTCAACGACCGGCATCGCGGGAAACGTAAATGCTTCCTCGTGATAATTGGCCTCCGGCAAGCCGTTGGAGAGCACGAGGTTCCGAACCCATTTCATAAAAGGATCCGGTCCGCAGCAGTAAGCCTCGCGACCCGCAAAATCGGGAAACAAAGCCCTCAACTTTACGAGGTCCAGCCGGCCAACCATGCCTGACCAGGCGTTTGCACGGTCTCGCTCTTCAACTAGGAAGCCAAGCCTCAAATTCGGCATCAAGCGTGCGAGGAAAACGAGCTCCTCTTTAAAGATAATGTCAGCGGGACTGCGCGCACAGTGAAGGAATCCAACGTCAGTATCCGGAGATACGTCTGCCAGCCAGCGCAGCATCGACATCATCGGCGTAATCCCGGATCCGGCCGAAACAAAGAGCAGGTTGCTTCGCTTCGCCAGATCCAAGGTGAAATTGCCGGCAGGGCCGACCGCCCTCACGAAGCTTCCAGGAACAAGATTTTCGAACATCCAACGCGTGCCAACGCTGGCTGCCTGGGCCTTCACCGTCACGGAAAGCGACATTGGCCGCGAGGGTGTCGAAGAGATCGTATATGTCCTCAGAAGAGGTCCTGAGGGCGCAGGGAGATCAAGCGTCAGGAATTGCCCCGCCCTGTAATCGAACAAGGCAGCAGTCTCGGGAAGAAATGTGAATGTCTTCACGTCAGGCGCTTCGTCAACGACGTTCAGCACGCGCAGGCGCTCGGCACCGCCCTTCCAGATATTCTTATTAAGGACGGGCGCGGCATGGACGTGTTGCGCATCGCCCGGAACGATACGTGGAGCTTCGGTCATGCGACACTCAGGAGCGGCGGCCGCGACCCGCCTTCGAGCCTTGGCCGCATGAAGGAAGCATACCACTCGACGAACTGGAGAACACCACCTTCATGGACTTGCGAATAGGGTCCAGGCTTGTAAGCCGGAGACATAACTCCCGCGGCGTTGTCCTCTACGATCTGACGGTCCTGGTCGTTCGTCTCGATCCAAACATGGATCAATCGATCCTTGTCGTAGTCCACACCTTCGACCGCATCTTTGTGAACCAGCCACTTTGTCGTCACCGCAGTTTCGGTGGCGCTGATCGGGGTGATACGGAATGTGACGATGTAATCGGCTAGATAGTGATTAAAGCTGGACGGATAATGATAGAAAAGAAGCGCACCAATGTTGTCGACGTTCCGGGTGTCCGTGATCGCCCGAGACACTGCCGGCAAACCATCCATTGTGTAGCTGGTAGCGCCATTCAAAAGCGGCACGCGCATTGCTCGAAATTGCCCTGAGGGGTCAATCTGGAACTCCGCTCTCAGCCCTGCCGTTTCACAGCGAGACCAAAGGTCCCTCACGTCGTCGTCGATCGCGCCGTTGGCGACCCCGAGAGCCGTGGGCGCCTCGGGAAGCGACATGCAGAGCTCCGGGTGATTTACCGCACAATGGTAGCATTCGCGGTTGTTTTCCCAGACGAGTTTCCAGTTCCCCTTTTCGATAATGGTGTTCTCATACGCGACCTTCGCGTCCATGAGATTATGCGGCAAGACATAGGAGGCGAATTGGTTGCGGACTCGACTGAAATCGCTGGGGTGTTCAGCCAGGCAGATAAATATTGTGCCCTCCACGACTTCGCAGGCGACCGGAAAAAGGGCGTAATCCGTTTTGTCGAAATCCCCCATTTGCCGGGCAAAAATGAGCTTGCCGTCCAGGTCGTAGGTCCACTGGTGGTAAGGACAGACAAGCTTGGCAGACGTACCCTTCGCGTCCTTGCAGATTTTGCTTCCGCGATGCCGGCAAGTATTGTGCATCGCACGGATGGTGCCTTTTGCATCCCGCACGATCATGATCGGATATTCGCCGATCTGGAGCGTCATATAGCTGCCCGTCTTCGGGAGTTCGCAGGCATGGCCCGCAAAGATCCACTCGCGGTACCAGATATGCTCTAAGTCCAGGCGGAATATGTCTGGGTCAGTATAAAATTCCCGCTCGAGCGCAAAACCCGGTTGGCGTCCGTCGAGGAGCTTTGCCATGTCGTTTCCTGAGATCATCGGGTTCTCCATCTTGGGCTTGCAAGACAGACTTGCTCACTGCGTATCCAAACCGCCGCGCTTACATGGCGGTTGACTTAGGCTTACCATTGAGATGGGCGCGCCGTACCGCGCAAAAAACTCATCACATCTTGAGTTCACGGCCTAGGGGTTTGAGATCAAAGCCAAATCCGCTTTCAACCACGCTGCAATTCTACTGGTTTGGGCATTCACCGCCTGCTCGATTAATCATGATTTGAAGAGTTTCGCAGCATTGGAGAGCGGCTTATTCCCGTGGCACGCGATACAAAAAACCGATCGGATCCTGCATACCCAGTGTTGTTCGTACTAGTTTTCTCTGCTGTATGAGAGGATGGACAAGGGAATGCCATCCCAAGGCTATTCCCTAATCTGCTTCGGCAGCGGACAGCATGAGCACATACTTCGAGAAGTGGATGCGCTCGGAGAGCGTGAAAATGACAGCGACAAAATCCTGCCACAGCGGCCAGTCCGGATTTGTCCAATCCATGTGCAACAACGGAAGGTCTTTAGCCTGTCCGCAATCTATAGGTTCGTGCAACTCCGCGAAACGCGGCCAGCGCCTGGGTAGTCAAGTCCTCGAAAAAGGATGGGTTTGCTCGTTTGGCCAGGTGCCAGTCGCAGTAAGTATGAACAGACCAATCTCTGTGTACCTGAAATCTTGCACGTGATCCGAAACGAAATAGTTGATCGAAATGCCGGAATCCCTTGACCAAAAGTCCGGCATTCTCGGCATCAAACACCCCGTTGCAAATGCATCGGTGCAGCGATGTGACGCTTTCCAACGCACGCTCCGGCTTTACCGCCTCGATCGCGGCGGCGCATCGCGCAAACCTCGCCGCTATCTCAGAGAACAGGTCCTGACCCGGCGGCGTGAGTTTGACGCCACGCTTGTCTCGCTGAACAACCATTCGCCGAGTTCGTTTTCTAAAGCTCTGGACTGGCGGCATACGGCTGCGTTCGTGTTCAACTCATCCGCTGCTTGCTTGAAACTGCCGCTCCCTAGCCGCCGCCTCGAAGGCGGCAAGGGTTGTCAAGGGTGGGAGCCGATGGGATTTTCGAGCGGTGGATGCCTCCCTTTATCGGATCGAAATGCGATGGTTAGATGTCTTACTATCGCGATGGGCCGCCATGAAATCAGTTCGTCGCGTACAATCCTCCCATTCCTGCATCTCCACTGTCACTTGCTCATTTTCTGCCGTGCCCGCGATAAGGCGTCAGTTCCGAGCAATAGGTGGAGCGGGGGCGATGCCGACTTCACCAAATCCACGATAACTTCTGCCGCTTTTTCAGGGTTGCCCGGTTGGTTGCGATCGACCGCACCGAGCGCGGCCATTGTTCTGCCCACGGTCCCAGCGTAGCCACGATCCGCCGCTCGGCTCTTGCGTACGGAGGCGGCGCTAAGAAACTCGGTCCTGAACTGCCCTGGAGCCACGGCAGTAACTTTGATCCCCGTCGGCGCAACCTCAGCCGCAAGTGACGACGCGAACCCTTCGACCGCATGTTTGGCCGCTGAGTACAAGGCTGCTCCAAGGCTCGGCGCTCTGCCTGCAATCGACGTTATAAATACAATATGCCCCAACCATTGCCGTCTCAGATGAGGAAGGAAAAGGCGCGCCACTCGTATCGGCGCAAATACATTGACTTCGAATAGGGACCTGAGTTCTTCGTCGGTAGATTCTTCGACAGTCTCCAACAAGCCGTATCCAGCGTTGTTCACGGCGACATCGATCGTGGCGGCAATAGAAAAAGCCTCCTGGACGGCAAATTCCATTGCCGCCACGTCCTGCATGTCCACCTTGATAGCGTGAAACTGACCCAACCTCTCCAAGTCCGGAGGATTGTTTCGAACGGTGCCGACCACCCGATTACCATCCGGGAGCGCGGCCTTGGCGATTGCCAAACCAAGGCCGCGTGAAACTCCGGTGACAAAACCAGGTCTTCATGAAATACCCCGGCCTTAGTCCTTTATGTACCAACCCCATCGTTGGTCGGTGGCATACTTCGTGATCTGTTTCGTTTCGAGATAGTTTTCGAACCCCCATCGCCCCAGTTCACGTCCAACGCCCGACTGTTTGTAGCCACCCCACGGGGCTTCGGTGAACGTTGGCTGAGAGCAGTTGATCCATACGATGCCAGCACGCAAAGCAGCCGCAACGCGCTCAGCCCGAGCTTCGTCTTTCGACATCACGGCGGCGGCTAGACCAAAACGGGAATCGTTCGCCAGGCGCACAGCGTCATCTTCTACCGAGAACGGCCTTATACAGACGACCGGGCCGAAGATTTCTTCGGTCCAAGCTGCACTGTCGAGCGGTACGTCCGTCAGGATCGTCGGTTCGAGAAAATACCCTTTGTCGAGACCTTCGGGACGATTTCCGCCGGTGACCACATTGGCGCCTGCGTCCTTTGCAACCGAGATCGACTTTGTGACAAGTTCGTACTGCCGCTGCGACACGAGAGGTCCTAGCAAGACGCCCTCGCCGTCGCCGCCGCCAATCTTGATCCTCTTTGTTTCGGATACCAACCTTTCCAGAAGAGGTGCGTAAAGTCGTTCCTGTACAAGGACGCGCGATGTCGCCGAGCACACCTGACCCTGGTTCCAGAAGATACCGAACATGATCCACTCGACGGCCTGCTCGATGTCGGCATCTTCGAAGATCAGAAACGGCGACTTTCCGCCGAGTTCGAGACTGACCCTTTTGATGTCGCGGGCGGCAGCGGCCATGATCTTCGAGCCAGTCGGAACCGAACCCGTGAATGCCAGCTTGTCGACCGGGATGCTGCGCGAGCGCCTGCCCCGCTTCGCCACCTAGACCAGTGACGACATTGAGTACTCCCCCTGGCAATCCGACATCGTCTGCAATTGCTGCGAGTTCCAGAGCGGTTAGCGGCGTCAACTCGGAAGGCTTCAACACCACCGTACAGCCGGCGGCCAGCGCAGGCGCAACCTTCCAAGGGGCCATCAGCAAGGGATAGTTCCACGGGATGATAGCGGCCGCGACCCCTAACGGTTCCTTGACAACCTTTGAGGTGAAGCGAGCATCGGGAAGGGTGATCGCCTCCTCCGCCCCGTTATCGAACTGTTCCGCGAGATTAGCATAGAATTCAAAGCATCCCGCGGCGTCCCCGATATCCCAATCCGCCTCAGGCAGCGGCTTACCATTATCCCGGACCTCGAGGAGCGCTATTTCCGCCTGACGGGCGCGAATACCTGCGGCAATCGCTTTCAGATATTTCGCCCGCTCAGCACCTCGAAGTCTCTCATGTTCCCTGTCAAGATTGAAGGCAAGAAGGCTCGCCTGCTTGGCAGGTT
>NZ_JAIUHK010000065.1:0-20289 GCF_020165075.1 Mesorhizobium sp. CA4 | reverse complement strand
GAGGGTGGGTGGGTGATGCCGACCATGTAGGCCGTGGGTTGGTGAATGCCAGTCGGGGAGCCGTTGGATGGCAGCCTCAACCCCTCGCCCCGAAGCGCAACCCGTCCATCAGCAGCTTCACCAGACGCCCCGACCGCTCGCGCCAGTCGGGCGTGTTCGGCGCCGAGTAGATGCCGCCCAGCGCATGCATCACATCGGAGGCGTCGACGTCGGCGCGGATTTTGCCCGAGGCGGCTGCGGCCTCGATCAGGCCTCGCATCGCGCCTGAGACACGACCGGACGTGTCGGAGAACAGCGTCGAATTCGTGGTAAGCAGAATCCGCAAGCTGGTGGCGAGGCCGCGTTTGGTGGCGATGTAGTCGACGAAGCGCTGCATCCAGAGTTCGAGCGCGACATCGGCCGGATGCAGCTGAGCCAGTTCCCCGGCGGCGTGGCAGAGCCCTTCCACCTCACGGCGGTAAACCACCTCGACCAGATGCTCGCGGGTCGGGAAATGGCGGTAGAGCGTACCGATGCCGACCCCTGCCCGCCTGGCGATCTCCTCCAGCGAAGCGTCGACGCCGTCGCTCGCAAACATCTGTGCCGCCACCTCGACAAGCTTGTCGCGGTTGCGCTGCGCATCGGCGCGCAGCGGCCTTTGCACTGGCGCGTCTCGCGTCGCTTCAGTCATTTCCTGCTCGGGCACCTTTTTCTCCACCAAAGCAATATGGGGGGTTGAACCATGGCTGGCCAGACCCCAGTTAAATAAACGGAGGGACCTCCGCTTTAGTGGAGCGCCTTTATCATATAACCAGGGAAGCGGCGTGTCACGTGGAGAAGGATTGGAAGCGCACCCTGGCCGCTGGAGCAGGGCGCGGGAGCTGCCAATCTCCCTCTTGCGGGGGAGATCAGGCTCTCCGCCGACGGCGCCCTCGTCAAACGTTTGCCCTTGCCCCTCCCCCGCCAAGTCCCATTTCCATCCCTAGCGTCCAGCAATCGGAGCCCGACGCCCCATGACCAGCCAGATCATCATCGACCCTCCCGAAGACGGCCACTTCAGGAACGGTCTTGCCGCCAACGGTTCAACCCCTAGCCCCACTACGCTTTCTCTCCACCTCACCATCAACGGCCAGACCCACGCGCTCGACATCGAGCCGCGCGTGACGCTGCTCGACGCGCTACGCGAGCGGCTCCACCTCACCGGCACCAAGAAAGGCTGCGACCAGGGTCAGTGCGGCGCCTGCACAGTGCATGTCGACGGTGAACGGGTACTCGCCTGCCTGACCTTGGCCGCGCAGGTCGAGGGCCGCTCGATCACCACCATCGAGGGGCTCGCCGACGAGGACGGCACGCTGCACGCCGTGCAGGCCGCCTTCCTCGAACACGACGCCTTCCAGTGCGGTTATTGCACGCCGGGGCAGATCATGTCGGCGGTAGCCTGCATCCGCGAGGGCCATGCCGGCTCAGACGAGGAGATCCGCGAATACATGGCTGGCAATCTTTGTCGCTGCGGCGCCTATCCGAACATCGTCGCCGCCGTCCGCCAGGCCGCACAGGAGCTGCGCTCATGAGAGATTTTTCCTACTTCCGCGCCGACAATATAGAGGCCGCCCGCAACGCGGCCGCCCTTCCCGGCGCCATGCTGCTGGCCGGCGGCACGACACTGGTCGACCTCGCCAAATGCGGCGTCGCGGAACCCGCCACCGTCATCGACATCAGCCATATCGAAGGGCTCAAGGCCATCGATGCGAGCGCCGACCGCGCTTTGATCGGCGCGCTGGCAAAGATGAGCCATGTCGCCGACAATGCCGAGGTGAAGAGCTTCTTCCCCGCCGTCTCGGAAGCGCTCTGGCAGGCGGCGTCGGCGCAGCTGCGCAACATGGCGACGATCGGCGGCAACCTGATGCAGCGCACGCGCTGTCCCTATTTCCGTGATCCCGCCAACTTCCCGGCCTGCAACAAGCGCGAGCCGGGCAGCGGCTGCTCGGCGATCGGCGGCGTGACGCGCGGCCATGCCGTGCTTGGCGTGAGCGAGGCCTGCATCGCTACCTATCCGGGCGATCTCGCCGTAGCGCTCGTCGCCTTCGACGCCGAGGTCGATCTCGGCGAGCGCAAGCTCAAAGTCGAGGACTTCTTCCTGGCTCCTGGTGCGACAGCCGAGCAGGAGCACGACATCCGTCCGGGCGAAGTGATCACGGCAATCGAGATTCCCGGCTCGGCCGCGGCCAGACGCTCGACCTACATCAAGGTGCGCGACCGCCAGTCCTATGAATTCGCCGCGGCCAGCGCCGCGGTCGGGCTGGAGCTCGAAGGCGATGGCCGCACCATCCGCGACATCCGCGTCGCGCTCGGCGGCGTCGCGACGAAGCCGTGGCGGGCGCGCGCCGTCGAGGACGCGCTGAAGGGCAAAGCGCTCGACGAAGCGACGATCCATGAGGCGAGCGAGCTCGCCATGGAAGGCGCGGTCGACCATGGCGCCAACCACTACAAGATCGCATTGGCGCCGCGCGTGATCGCGCGCGCCATCCTCAAATTGGGAGAAACGGCATGACCGTCCATGACATGAAACACGCAGCGTCCGACAGCGCGCGCCTCGAAGCGGTCGGCGGACGCCTGTCGCGCGTCGACGGCCCCGCCAAGATCACCGGAGCGGCGCACTACGCCGTCGAGCAGAAGCTCGAAGGGCTTACGCATGCAGTGCTGGTCGGCGCAACCATCGCCGCGGGCAAGGTGACGGCAATCGACACGCGCGCGGCCGAGACCGCGCCCGGCGTGCTCGCCGTGCTGACGCCCGACACGATCATGGAACTGAAGGGCGCGTCGGACTGGTTCGGCAAGGCGCCGGCGCAGCCGACCTTCTCGCCGCTCGTGCGCGAGGTCACCTTCTCCGGCCAGCATGTCGCGGCCGTGGTGGCCGAGACGTTCGAGCAGGCCGTGGCGGCGGCCGCACTCGTCAAGGTTTGGTATGATGAGACACCTGCCATCGTCGACCTCAGCGACAGCAAGGCCGGCGACGGTATCCCGATTGAGGCCATGACCAAGGAATGGGGCGACGCTGAAGCCGCTTTCGCCGCGGCGCCGGTGCGCATCTGCGCGGCCTATAACACGCCGCGCGAATTCCAGGCGGCGATGGAGCCGCATGGGCTGATCGCGCGCTGGGAAGGCGACGAGCTGACCATCTGGGAACCCAGCCAGTGGCTGGACGGCATGGCGCGCACCTATGCCGAGTGGTTTTCGATCCCGTTCGAGAATGTGCGGCTGGTCTCGCCCTATATCGGCGGCGGCTTCGGCTCCAAGGCGCTGGCCCTGGCGCACAGCGCGGTGGCAGCGGCTGCCGCCAAGATGCTCGACCGGCCGGTGAAGCTGGTGCTCAACCGCCCGCAGAATTTTACGTCTTATGGCGGCCGCGCCGCGACGCGTCAGACCGTTGCGATCGGCGCCGAAAGGGATGGCAAGATCCAGTCCATCGTGCACCGCGGCGTCAACGAGACGGCTGTGGACGGCATGTGGGTCGAGCCGCTCGGTTCCGTCACCTCGATCATGTATGCCACGCCCAACTTCTCCTCGAAGCAGAATGTGGTGCGGGTGAACACGGTGGTGCCGGGGGCAAAGCGCGCGCCGGGCGAGAACCCGAGCGCTTTCGGCATCGAATGCGCCATCGACGAGCTCGCCCATGAGCTTGGGCTGGATCCGCTGGAGATCCGGCTGATCAACTATGCCGAACGGGATCCGCATGCGAGGAAGGCGTGGTCGACGCGCCAGTTGCGCGAAGCCTTTGCCGCCGGAGCCGAGGCCTTCGGCTGGGCGAAGCGCTCGCCCGCGCCGCGCTCGATGCGCGACCGCCACCAACTCATCGGCTGGGGCGTCGCCGCCGGCACTTATCCGGTGCGGCGCGCGCATGGCGAGGCGGTGGTGAAGATACTCGCCGACGGTTCGGTCGTGGTCGAAAGCTCCTCCATCGACATGGGCCAGGGCACCTACACGATCCTGGCGCAGACCGCCGCCGAAACGCTCGGCGTGCCGGTGGAGAATGTCACTGTGAAGCTCGGCGACTCGCATTTCGCCCGCGCCGGCGTTACCGGCGGCTCACGGCTTGCCGGCGTCATGACCGGCGCCGTCCACAAGGCTGCCGGCCAAGCGCTGGACGAGCTGATTGGGCTGGCGCTCTCCGACCCGCGCTCGCCCTTCCAGAAGCTGCAGGCGAATACGCTCTTCGTGCGGGACGGCCGCATCGCATCGCCACGCGGCGAAGGACCGGACTTGTCGATCGCCGAACTCATGAGCGCCGTCGGCCGCGACCACATCGAGACCAAGGGCGACACGCTGCCGGCCAGCACGACGCCGGACGAGCGCTACAAGAACTACACCACGATAGCCATGTCGATCCCGCACACCGAGGGCGACTATTCGCGCTATTCCTGGTGCGCGCATTTCGTCGAGGTGCGCGTCGACGAGGATTTCGGGACGGTGCGCGTGTCGCGCGTGGTGTCGGCGCTCGATTCCGGCCGGCTCTATAACCCCAAGCTGGCGGAGAGCCAGTGGAAGGGCGGCATCATCATGGGCATCGGCCAGGCGCTGCTGGAGGAAGGTATCGTCGACCGCCGCCACGGCCGCATCGTCAACGGCAATTTCGCGGACTACATGCTGCCTACCAATGCCGACATTCCCGACATCCAGACCATATCGGTCGGCATCCCCGACCCGCACTCCTCCGCCCTTGGGGGCAAGGGCGTGGGCGAACTGGCAATCGTCGGCATCGCGCCGGCGATTGCCAACGCTGTCTTCCACGCGACGGGAAAAAGAGTGCGCGATCTGCCGATCACGCTGGAGAAATTGATCTGAAGCGAGATTGGCAGCTTCGGCGCCGCCAATTCCACCTCACTTCGTATTGATCACAGAAGGGGCCGGCAGGTGTCGATGGTCGCGCCGACGAGCTCACCGGCCGAGCGCGCGTCGTCATCTTCTCGGCCCGCGCCGGCGGGCGAGAATGCGTTTACGGCACAAGCAAGACCCCGGCGCGAGGCCGGGGTTTTGTTCGGTCTGTCAGATCAGAACTTGTAGCTGAGGCCGACCCGGACATCATGCGTCTGGAGATCGACGTCCGCCACCGTGTTGATGCCATCCGATGCCGAGAGATCCTTAGTGCCGAAGTCGGAGTAGCTATATTCGACCCGAGCGATCCACCTGTCGGAAAAGGCGTGCTCAATGCCAGCTCCAACCGTCCAGCCAACATGGGTTTCGTCGTGGAGTAGCGTGCTGTCGCTGCCGGTAGTCCCAGTGATTTCGTACTTTGCCGCTGCTACGCCCGCAGTAATGTAAGGCAATGTCCGATAGAAGGCATAGCCAGCCCGCAGCCGCGCCGAGCCCGACCATTTGAGTTCGCTCTTGAGAAACGTGCTGCCGCCGGCGAATATCGTCAGTCCCTCTGCATTGCTGTACGCAAGGTCAGCCTCGGCACCGAGCACGAAGCGATTTGCCATTTCCTGATTGAAGCCGACATGGACGCCGCCAATGAAACCGTCCGAATCCATTTGGGTGACAACATCGGCACTCCCGCCGCCATAGTTGAAGACGGTAAGATCGGAGTTTGCCGCTGCGTAACCGAAGTGAACGCCAGCATAGAGACCGGACCAGTCATAGGCTGCGGCGACAGGCGAGGTTTCGTTGATGTCCGCCGCGGACGCCATGCCGACAGGCGCGAGAATGAAGGCTGTAGCGAGAAGAACCGTTTTCACTGTTTGCTATCCCAATGTTGCTTCCCCAGCCGCGAAATGCTCGGCGGCGATCCGGGGGGTCGTCGAGGTTTTGCATTGTTCGCAGCCCGCGTCTTGGGCTGGACCGCACCTGAATTGTCCTGGAGAGCGCCGCAACGCTTTCCCGGTCGGTGTGGCCATACAGCCTCAGTCGATTGCCGGTCTGGACGCGGCGTTTGGGCGTGAGTCTACCTGGCGCCACCCGGCGTCACGAGGAATTCGGCACGGCCAGCTCAGCGGCGAGCGGCAGCCTGATAAGTCACGAAAGGCATGCCTATGTCCGAAATCAGTTTGACGAGATCGGCTTGGCGCCTCGTGCCGGTCTTGGCGAATATCCGGTTGAGATGTGTCTTCAAAGTGTTTTCACTGATGCCGAGCGATGAGGCGCTCCTAGACGCGGGCAATCCGCTGCCGATCCGCAGGAGGACCCGGGCCTCCGCGGGAGTAAGGTCGAATAGTGTCGTGAGAACGGCCTCCGGCAGCGGAGAAGAGGAGGTCGTGGTGGACACGAAGACGGCAGCACAAGCGGGCCGGAAAGCCGCGCGCGCGGTTCCTTCGGTCAGCGGCAACACATAGGCTACGGCGGGCGGTTGACCCGGCGCTGAAACGGGCAGCCCTATGCCGCGAGAGCCAAGCGAAGCATCTGCGCCGGCAGCGCTGGCTAATGCTTCCGCCAAAGCGCGGGCGACCACCGGATTCTGCGGTTGGAGCAAGCCCTTCCTGGAAAGAATGGGACCCTGCCCGGAAAACATCCGGTCGGCAGCCCCATTCGCATGGAGGATTGCTCCGTCGGCGCCGGCAAAAACGATAGGCACGGCGAGATAGTCGAGCGCTTCGCGATAGAAATTGGCGGAAATGCGGGTTTGATCGAGCAGATCTCCAATCAGGGAAGCGCGGCGCAGATGCGGCGAGAGCAATGCCAGGAACCGCTGCTCTTCAACGGTTATGATACTCCTGTTGGCACGGGTGGTGCAGCCCATGAGCCCAATCCGATCCGGCGTGTGAACGAATTTGGTGATGCAAGCCTCGCGCAATCCCTGTGGCCTGGCCCAATTCTGGAAGAACGGCGTTTGCTGGAGCTCGGCTTCGCTCATATGCGACAGCGTCGCAACAGGCGTGTCGATGTCGCCAACGACCGCGGCCTTCAATCCGGGAATTTCGTCAAAGTCATAATCTTCCTGGAGCGCGCGCATTTGCAGCGGATCCCAAGCTGATTGAGCCGCGAAACGGCCCTGATTGTCAGCAGTGCTGGCCAGCGCGACAGTGGTATAGGCAGCGTCGACAGCTTCGGTGACCCGGGTCATCACTCCGGTCCAGCCTTCCGGATTCAAAACGCAATCATAAATTTCACCGATAATCGAATAAAGCGCTTCGCTGCCCAGTCTCTCCACCACGCCCCCTGACATGCCCTGCCCTGCATGAGGGACGAGCGAAAAAAGATGAATACAGCAACAAATTGACAGCCGCCGGCGCAAAAAACGCCGATCCCGGCTGGAAGGATTTCGCGACGTCATACTTTGGGGTGACGCCACGCGTGGTTGAACTCGACTAAAGGGTCTAATGCGATCGGTCGAACGCCGAGCGATCAATGTCGCTTGTTATGCCCGGATTGGAAAGCATCGCGTTCGACAATTTTTTCAAGCTGGAGTTTTTTCGAGGTGTTCGATTGTCGCGAAAGACGGTGTTTTCATCGGCTCAGTTGCCCTCGCATCTTAATGAACGCGATCGATTTTCCCTCTGGCAGGACATCCATGTCGCGGAGATATGGTCGGTTGAATACGGCATATCCGCAGACCTGCCTTTCGAGGCAGCGATCGAAGCCACGGCTGTCGGATCACTGGTTCTCGGCCAGATGTCCGGAACGATCAGGCATGCGACGAGGAAAGCAAGCAACATTGCCGACGACGGCAATGACGGATATCTCCTGCTGATCAACAAGGCCGACACCGTTTTGACCGGGGCGCAGGTCGGCCGCGAGTACGGCGTCGGCAAGGGAGAAGCGGTCCTGGTCACGGCATCGGAAGCACTGAAAATGGTTGGTGCCGACCGGAATGTGTGGGCGAACGTGGTGGTCCCACGCTCCGTCCTCAAACAGGCCTTCCCGCAGATCGATGACAGGCTGGCGTTGAAGATCGGCGCCGAAAACGAGGCTCTCGATCTTCTCACGCGTTATTGCCAACTTCTCGAGACCGGCCGCCCCCTCGTCTCGGCCGATCTAATAACACATGCAACGGAAACGATTGTCGATTTGATCGGCCTGGTCACCGGCGCAAAAGGTCAGGCCGCCGAAATGGCGGGCCTGCGCGGCCTGCGAGCGGCTAGGTTGCGGGCAATCTTGGCGAAGATCGCAGAGAATTTTGCCGACCCCGGCATCTCAGCGCAAGGCGTTGCACAAGAACTCGCCCTGTCAGCGCGCTATGTTCACGATCTCCTTCAGGAGACAGGTATCAGCTTCTCCGAGCGCGTCCTCGAACTGCGCTTGCAGAGCGCTCATAAGATGCTCGTGCAGAGACACAATGACAACATGCGGGTCAGCGACATTGCCATGATGAGCGGGTTCAGCGACGTGTCCTATTTCAATCGCTGCTTCCGGCGTCGCTTCGGCTATACGCCGACGAGCGCCCGATAGATGCGGACGGCTCCGGCAATGGCCAGGCGACGCGATTCCCGTTCCCTCTGCGCCGAGGCAATAGGCGACGCTGACGCGATCGATGATACAGAACCACCAAGACGCGCAGAAAGTCCATGGCACTTCTCTCCAGTCCAATTCCGGAGCTTCGCCTCCGCCGGCAACGCCGCGGACGGAACTCGACCGCTATCACCGCGTTTTAGGGCTCCACGAAATGGAGAAGGACATGGCAAGCGCAGCTGCTGGCGATGCTGCGCGGCAAGGGCGAGGTGACGGTTTCGGCCGACAAATACGGCACGGCGAGCTTTCCGCTGAAAGGCTCGGGCTGCGATCGGCAAGGTGCTGGCAGAATGCGCAAGGGTTCCGGCGGCGAGGCGTGATTGACTCTGCGGCCGAAGGAAGAGACCGGCAGCGTCAATGCCTCACTTGCCCTGCTCCTTCATGAACTGCCCGAGCAGTTCCACCGGCAGCGGAAATACCACCGTGGACGAGCGCTCGCCGGCGATATCGTGCAGGGCCTCGAAATAGCGCAACTGCATGGCTTGCGGCTCGGCCGCAAGCATGCGGCCGGCCTCGACCAGCTTCGCCGCCGCCTGCTGCTCGCCGTCGGCGTTGATCACCTTGGCGCGGCGCAGCCGCTCGGCCTCGGCCTGCTTTGCGATGGCGCGGATCATGCTCTCGTTCAGGTCGACATGCTTGATCTCGACATTGGAGACCTTGATGCCCCAGGCATCGGTGCGCTGGTCGAGGATCTCCTGGATGTCGCTGTTGAGTTTGTCGCGTTCGGCCAGCATCTCGTCGAGCTCGTGCTTGCCGAGCACCGAGCGCAGCGTGGTCTGCGCCAGCTGGTTGGTGGCGGCCATGAAGTCCTCGACCTGGATGATTGCCCGCTCGGCGTCGACGATGCGGAAATAGAGCACGGCGTTGACCTTGACCGAAACATTGTCGCGCGAGATGACATCCTGCGGCGGCACGTCCTGCACCACCACGCGCAGGTCGACACGCACCATCTGCTGGACGAAAGGGATGAGGATGATGAGGCCGGGTCCCTTGACCCCGGTGAAGCGGCCGAGCGTGAAGACCACGCCTCGTTCATATTCCCTCAGGATGCGGATGGCCGCCGACAGGAAGATGATCACCAGCAGCGCAACGATGAGATAGGCCACGTAACCGACCATCATTTTACTCCGTTGTTGCTCGTATCGCGGCGCCGCACGGTCAGCACCAGGTCGCTGACGTCAGTCACCTCAACGCTGTCGCCGGGTGCGACGGGTTCGTCGGCTCTCGCCCGCCAACGCTCGCCCAAAGCCAGCACATGGCCCTCGCCGCCCTGCCAGTCGACGATCTCGACGGGCAGGCCGCGCATCGCCTCGCCGCCGACGCGCGGCGGGTTCCTGCGCGCCGCCCAGACATAGGTTCCGGTGAGCAACGCCAGCCCGAGCGTCAGCACGGCGGCGGGGCCGATGACCGCCCACGACACGGCAAAGCCCGGCCCTTCGACCCTGAGCAGCATGGCCGAGCCGAGCAGGAAAGCGGCGACGCCGCCCAGCCCCAGCACCACGGTGGGGTTGAACGCCTCGATGATGAGGAAAGCGATGCCGAGCAGCATCAGCGCCAGGCCGGTATAGTTGATCGGCAAGAGGTTGAGCGCATAGAGCCCGAGCACCAGGCAGATGGTGCCAATGACGCCAGGCGCCACGGCGCCCGGGCTGGCGAACTCGAAGACAAGGCCATAGACGCCGACCAGCATCAAGATGACGGCGGTGTTCGGGTCGGTGATGACGGAGAGCAGCCGTATGAACCAGCCAGGCTCCAGCGTCTCGACCGGCAGCCCTTTCGTCGCCAGCACCTTCTTGGCGCCGGCAACATCGACGGTGCGCCCGTCGGCAAGCTGCAGCAACTCGGTAGTGTCGCGGGCGACGAAGTCGATGACATGCTCCTGCAGGGCGGCGTTGGCCGACAAGCTTGCTGCCTCGCGCACCGCCTTCTCGCCCCAGTCGCCGTTGCGGCCGCGCATCTCGGCGAGCGAGCGGATGAGCGCGACCGCGTCATTGGTCACCTTGGCCATCATCTCGTCGCCGGCCGGCCGGTCGGTGACGCCCTTCTGGCTTTTGTCCTTGTCGCCGCCTGGAAGCGACGGCAGCCCGCCTATCTCGACCGGCGTCGCCGCGCCTAGATTGGTGCCCGGCGCCATCGCCGCGACATGGGTGGCGTAAAGAATGTAGGTGCCGGCGCTCGCCGCATGGCCGCCGGCCGGCGCGACATAGCCGATAACGGGCACGGGCGAGGCCAGGATGTCGGCGATCATCTCGCGCATCGAGGTGACCAGGCCGCCCGGCGTGTTGAGCTGAAGGATGAGCACTTCGGCGTTGCGTTCAGCAGCAGTGTCGAGCGCCTCCTCGAGCTGCCTGGTGCTCGCCGGCCCTATAGCGCCGTCAATAGCAACGCTCAGTGCGATCTTCCCGCCCTCGGTCGAGGAGACGGAAGAGACGGCAGCCGCTGCCACCAGGGCAGCGGCGAGAAGGGCCACCCGCGCGAAGGTCACGCTCAAAGCTCCATGGCCTCAAATATGGGTTGTGTCGTGGCGAAGTCCAATGGGCGTCGAAGGGCACCCTGCGCCGAACGGCGGCGCTGCGGTTGCGCGCCATGAATACGGTCTACGAGACCATCAGGGCGCGCGAGACCAGCAGGGAGCGCGGCGGCACCATCCTGACCCCGACCGGGCCGCTGGACAGCCTCAACCGGACGGCAGCCCTGGTCCAGGCCGGCGTACTTAAATGCGCGGCGTAGGTAGAGGGACTACGGTGCCTCCAAGGCATGAAAAATCCGGTCCGGCTCGAGCGTCATGGCGCATGTGCAGGACCGGATTTTTTATGACAGATGGTGTCTCAATAGTCGGAGCTACCCTCGACGACCACCGGCCGATGATGATGCCGGTGAATGGAACTCGTAACGACGACCGTGTCGCGGCGGTGATGGCGGTGACGCCAGCCGCGCTCGCCATTGTCATAGAAGGCGACGGTGCCGTGATGGCGATGGTGCAGACGATGGCCCTCGTCATTTATAACGACTGCCGGCCGATGGTGATAATGATGCCTGTGATGTGTCCTGATGACGACATCGGCCTCGGCCGCCGAAGCGACGGCGGGTGCGGCGACGCAGAGCGCCAAGGCAGCGAGAAGCACTGTTTTCATTGCTTTAATCCTAATTCCTGCAGCATCCCTTCGCCGGGGTAAACCGCTGCCTGTCGCTTTGGTTCCAGCACGATCTGCGCTTGGAACCGGCGCGGAGCGTGAGCGGCGGCAGCCAGTCGAACTCCGCCGAGAGCCGAGCTCAACTTTCGCGTCGGCGACAAAGCGCCAGATAGCTGAGGTAGGTCCTAGCTGCGGCATCGCAGGCGCGCCGCCCCGGGCCGTTCGCCTCGATCATCGTCTTGGCGAGCCGGTGGGACAGGCCGTATTTGCGGGCGAAGAACACCGTCTCATATGGCTGGTCTTCCAGATCGTCCACGGGTTTATCGAGGCTCATAACAGCTCCAGTTCAGTGCGCGAAACATCAGCGCGCTGGCAATGCGAGGCCGTTGTTTTGGTTGCTGCACACGGGCTTCTTTTCTGCCGTTTGCGACTTCAGTCCGACCAGGCTTTCAGACCCTCGCCTGACCGGCGGAACGAAGGCTTTCGGCGCTCGTTTGCCGACGTGGGGTTTCAGCACGGCAACAGGAGCATCGACATGAATGACGACAGAAACAGTGTTCTGGAGGCACGCTGGCTGCTTGCCGTGCCGGCCTCGATGCTGCTTACCGTGCTCATAGCCGGCTTCCTGCTTGGGTAGGCGGCTGATGAACCGCCTGCCTTTTCTTGCCGCCGACTTCCTGTCACCTCCGTCCAACTTCTATGCCATGCTTGCCGCGATGGCTGCGTCCACGCCGCGCGAGACGCGCAACGACCTGGCCGCTTGAGCATGCCTAGCCACAGGAAATCACGTCAAAGCCAACGCAGTTGGAAACAGAGGCCGAGCGCCGGGTGGCCAGCGTTGCCAGGCACGATGAGTGAGGCCGGTGCCGCAGAGGCGGGGTTCGTTGGGGTAGCTGAGGCACCGGCCGAAGGCGGAATGGGCACCGCCGGCTGGCGAGAATAGGGCTCCCACATCGAGCCGGAATTGCGTGATCGCGGAAGCACCTGATCTTCCGTTAGTGCGAGACTACGCGCTGCGCCCTCTCCGCCAACCACCAGCTACCGCAATAACCGTTGCGACCAGCACCAGTCCCGCGGCGATGACGAAGGTGAACTCCATACCGTGCGCGACGGCGGCCGGCGCCGCCGCCGCGACATTCCCTGTCCCCATGGCGAAGGCGAACAGGGCGCCCATCACCGCCGTGCCGGTGACGAGGCCGAGATTGCGCGAGAGGCTCAGCATGCCTGACACCACGCCGCGCTCGCTCCTGTCGACATCGGCCATGACGGCGGTGTTGTTGGCCGCTTGGAAGAGCTGGTAGCCGGGCGTGAGCAGGATGATCGCCGCCGCATAGCCGGCAACGCCGAAGAGGCCTGGCAATGCGGCGAGCGCGACGCAGCCGGCGACCATCACGATCAGGCCGGCAACGACCATCGCCGCCGCGCCGAGGCGGTCGACGACGCGCCCGGCAATGACGCCGCACAATGCCGAGACGACCGGGCCGATCGATAGAACAGCGCCCGTCGTCGCGGCGCCGAGGCCCAGCGCGCGCGACAGGAAGAACGGACCGACGATCAGCGTGGCCATCATCACCGTCGAGACCAGCGCGTTCATGGCGAGGCCTGGCGCCAGCACCGGATCGCGTAACAGTGCGAGCTTGACCAGCGGCGACGCCACCCTGGCCTCGGCGACAATGAACAGCGCCGCGCCAACAATTGCCCCGCCGAGCAGCGCCACGTTCAGGCCGCCGAAATGGCCGCGCCCCATGGTCATGGACAACGCGTAAGCGGCAAGCGTGGCGGCGAACAGCAGCGTGCCAAGCGTATCGAAGCGGCCCCTCGCCTCCCCATGAAAGGCTCGCATCGCTGTTGCTTCGCCCGCTGGCAGGAAGCGCCAGGCGGCAAGCAGCGCAACGGCGCCGAGCCCGGCACTGACCAGGAAGATCGAGCGCCAGCCAAGCGCGGCGACCAGCACGCCGCCGAGCGAAGGCCCGAGCGCCGTGCCGATCGCCGACATGGTCCCGAGCAGACCCATGGCGCTGCCGGTGCGCTCCTTCGGCACCGTCTCGCCGACGAAAGCGATCGTCAGCGCCATCATCACGGCAGCGCCCAGGCCTTGCACAGCGCGCGCGGCGATCAGCAGCGCCAGCGACGGCGCGAGTGATGCGGCAAACGAGGCGGCGCTGAACAGCGCGAGGCCGGCGATGAGCAGCGGCCTGCGGCCGACCAGATCGCCGAGGCGCCCGACGCTGACGATGAGCATCGTGATGGCGAGCAGATAGGCGAGCACTACCCATTGCACCGCCGCAAACGACGCGGCGAGGGCCACGCTCAGCGTCGGCAGCGCGACATTGGCGATGCTGGTGCCGAGCGAGGAGACGAGCATGGCAAGCGACAGGCTGGCCAACGCGCCCGCCGTCGAATGGCGCAGGCGCGCGGCGCGGGTTTCAGCAATGTCGGCCATGATTTCTTCTCCGTTGGTTGAACTTGCCGGGAAGATAAGCGTGGGCGTGACATGGCGGAACGCGCAGCATTTGCACTTGAATAGTGCATCAGACGCCATGTCGCTTTGGCGGATCCGTGCTATGGTTTCGCCATGTCGGGACCCGATCTCAACCTGCTCGCCACTCTGGATGTGCTGCTTGCCGAAGGCAGCGTCGCCCGAGCCGCGCGACGCCTGAAACTCAGCCCTTCGGCGATGAGCCGGGCTCTGGCGAGGCTGCGCACGGCGACCGGCGATCCGCTTCTGGTGCGCGCCGGGCGCGGCCTGGTGCCGACGCCGCGCGCCGTCGAGCTCGGCGCTGAGGTCGGGCGACTAGTGAGGGAGGCGGAAGCGGTGCTGCGGCCCGCCGAGCGGCTCGACCTTGCGCGGCTTGACCGCAGCTTCACGCTCCGCAACAGCGACGGTTTCGTCGAGAATTTCGGCCCGGCGCTGCTGGCCCGTGTGGCCGAGGAAGCGCCGGGCGTGCAATTGCGCTTCGTGCCCAAGCCCGACAAGGACAGCGGCCCGATGCGCGAGGGCGCGGTCGATCTGGAGACCGGCGTGGTCGGCGGTTCGACGGGCCCGGAGGTGCGCGCGCAGGCGCTGTTCCGCGACCGCTTCGTCGGCGTCGTGCGCGCCGGCCATCCGTTAAGCGAAGGCCGTATCACCGCCGCCCGCTTCGCCGCCGCCCGGCACATACTGATCTCTCGCCGCGGCCTCGACCGCGGCCCGGTAGACGACGCCTTGGAGCTCGCCGGACTGACGCGAAAGGTTGCGACCGTGGTCGGCGGCTTTGCCGAAGCGCTGGCATTGGCGCGCGGCTCCGACCTCATCGCCACCGTGCCGGAGCGCTATACCGGCACCCTGCGCGACGGGCTGTTCACCTTCACGCTGCCGGTAAAGCTCGCCGCGCTGACCATCTCGCTCTTGTGGCATCCGAGGCTCGAGGTCGATCCGGCGCATCGCTGGCTGCGCGGGCTGGTGAAAGAGGTGTGTCGCCTTCCCTTTCCGCCACTTCACCGGGACGAGAAACCCATGCCCTGAAAAGCCGGCGCCGGAAATGTGTTCGAATGCGAGAAGCAGGTAGCGTCGAACGGCAGTGCTATCTCGTTGGCGCATTTCGCGACAATTGCCCTGGACAACAGGTTTCCTGCCAGCCTGCAACGGAACCGGCCTGCGCGGCTACGGGATGCTGCGCGAGAAGCGAAACGGCGGGCGCCCTGGAAACGGGCATGAAAACCTATCGCGTCGAGGAGATAAACGGCGAAGCCGTCGTCGCGGTCCATTCGATAGAAGCCAAGACACCTTTCGAGGCGGCTGAGAAGGCGCTTGGCCAGAAAGTCACCTTGCGCGCCGGCGCCGACAGATGGGTGCGTGTGGTCGATCTTACCGAGCGGCCGCGGCCGGTGAGGCTCAGGCCCGCGATTTTCGAATTCAAGGCGGTCGGACAAGGAAATAGCGACCGCTTTTGCTCCGTGGCGCTTAGGCGCCGGCGGCGCCCATCAGCGCTGCAACCAAGGTCGCCAGAAAGACAAGCAGCCCCAATGGGACCCGATCCAGCCATGACCGCCGTCTGGCAAGAACTTCGAACAACCAATTGGTCATCGCAACTTCCCCCATTCGCTGGCGACATTCTATCACATCTTTCATGAGCGGATCACAGATGCGCCGGATGCCGCTTTCAAGGACCCCGTCGTCGCCAGGCGCCGGTGCTGCGCTGCCGAATTACACCCAAAAAAAGTCGAGGCCGAAGAGGCAGGCCGGCCGGCGAAAAATCAGCTTGTTCAAGCGGATAAGCATATGTGTACGGCGCGGCCTGCGGCCATCGGAAAGGCCCGGAATTCCGCCATTCAGAGCTTCTCGGCGGGGCTCTGGCATGGCTGCAAACGCATGCTTCGGGCACCAAAAGACGACTAAAAAGGCGCTCCCAAGCGGTTGCCGGCAGCGTTGACAGGACACCGCCCGAATGGCAATCCGCAACCGCTGGTCACGCCATGACCGTTGCTGTTGGGGACGGACGGGGTTTCAGCAGCTTGGCGGCGGCGCCGGACGGGCGGGCACCTTCGAAGTGTGCCGCCCGCTCCTGGCCGGGCAACGTTTCCAGCTTATAAGAACAGCTCGCTTAAACAAATCGAGCCTGCTTTTGCGTTCTGAAATTCTCAGAACGTGAAGCCGGAGGACGGCAAGGCCGCAGTCACCGCCGAAAGCCTGTCACGTCTGGCCAGCGTCGGTTTGCAATATGGCTTCTTCATCGGCTGTCTCGACCCGGTCGAAGGCAAGATCAGGACAGCAACTATGCTCCGCGTGCTCCACGTCAAGCGACGAGAGTGAGGCGACCAGCCATCAAGCGGAAGAAATTTGACTGGCGAGCCGATCGGCGCATCAGCCAGCTAAGGCGAAGCGTCAGCCGGCGTGCCGCAGCCATTGGCGGTCGAACACGTCAAGGATGGCGCGGAACTCGGCCGGCGGGATCTGGCCGACGTCGCCTTCGCCGTCGGCTCCCAGGAACCGGCCGACCAGCCGGTCGACAGTTTCCGGATGCTCTATCGCTGTGCCGAGCGCCGCCAGGTCGGCTGCGATCGACCCCTGCGGAAGCAGATATCCTCCCCATGCTGGGGCGCCAGGCACCGGATCGCGCAGGCGCACCATGAGGATCCTGGTGAACGAGGGCTGCGCCTCCGGGCCGATGATGGCTGTGCCACACATATAGCCGCCGAGCACGCTACCCGGCTGTGACTGGGGGAACAGGCTGAAGAAGAACTGGGCGTCGCCGCCGACCTCCCTGACATGGACGTACAGGCCGCGCTTCGCGGGCGTCACGGGGCCGCCCAGAACGAGCTGGCCGGTCGGCAAGGCCTCGCGGTAATGGGCGGTGAGGCCGTGCACGCCCGGTCCCGCTTCGATCGACAGGCTACCCTTGATAAGCTGACCGCGATAGTAGGGCGACCAGGCGCGCGAATAGCAGGCATAGCTTCCGATCAGCGCGATGCTCTGGGCGCGGTCGTCATGCGCAGAGGCTGCCTCGAACTGCTGCGCGGCGAGCCGTTCGAGCGCGCCCCGGTCCTTACCGTGACGGGCGCAGACGGTGGCGGTGAAGCTCGGCAGATCGCTTTCAGCGATCCACACGCCCGGCTGCTCCAGCTGCAGCAGCTTTGCCCAGTCCTCGTAGACGCTGAGCTCGCGCGGATGAGCCCGACCCTGCAGCCACTTGTCGGCGCGGCCGATATCGAATGCCGTTCTGGGATTGACGGCGCGGAACGCCGCCGCGAGATCTTTTCGGGTCACCGTCCCCAGCAAAGCCGAAGTCAGCCTTAATTTTTGCGCGATGTGCTGCGCCATGCCACAAACCCCTCGGCGCCTTTCGCCGCCAGAGCGTCTCGGCGCGTGGCGGGAATAGACGAATTGCCCACGATTCATTCAGCACGCCGGCAAACATCTCCGTTGCCGTATGCTTATTTCCATTTCCTAATATCACAGGAAATCCAGAGAATTCCACAGCCTTCCACGCACGCCGTCTTTGCGACCTGGCGACCGGCGCTAGGGTCCGCATCGGGATGAATACGTTCGGGATGAATACAGGGGAGATCATGAAACTCGTTTTATCCGCGCTCCTCGTTGCGGTTGCGCTGTCGCAAGCCGCCGAGGCCAAAACAAAAAAACCGCTGACCGAGACAAAGACCTGCAACGAGAAAAGTCGGCCGCTGCTCGATAAGACGGCCACCGGGGGCATCGTGCCCTCGGCGCCCCTGACATCGAAGAACGCCGATCCGGGCCAAGCCTATCCGCAGCCGCTGGACCTTCACTTCTAGAGCAATTCGGGGAACTGCGCTCGGCGGTCAACCGCATAAGACAAAGTAGCCGTTCCGGTGGCCCTTTAGGTTGTTCACCATACGGGGATTGTCGGGTAACGGCCGGAGGGCGGAACCAACAGCCTGAGAGCCGGGCTCGGCCGGCGCCGGCCCAGCCATCCGCGGCCATCCTCCCCTTATGTTGCACTGCGTTAGATTTGTTGCATTGCGATATGAGCCCGCAGGCGCAAGTTTTCCCCCAGGCGGGATACGAACGAACGTTGCGAGGTTCGTGTTTCGTGTCAGCATCGGCGCAGGATTTCCGACCCGACATAGAAGGGTTACGGGCGCTGGCCGTGGCGGGCGTGGTCGCCTTCCATTTCGGCCTGACCGCGCTGCCCGGCGGCTTTGCCGGGGTCGACATCTTCTTCGTCATCTCGGGCTATCTGATCACCCGCCATCTCGTCGCCGAAATCTCCGAAACCGGCCGGCTTGACCTGTTGCGTTTTTATGCCCGGCGCGCGCGGCGGCTGCTGCCAGCGGCGCTTTTCGTCATCGCCGCAACGCTTGCCGCGGGCGCGATCATCCTGTCGCCGGAGGAGCAGGCACTCTATTCCAAGGGCGCGATGTTCGCCTCCGCTTATATGATCAATCTGTGGCTTATCCGCTGGTCGTTCGACTATTTCGCCAATGACGCCACGAGCAATCCGTTCATCCACTATTGGTCGCTGTCGGTCGAGGAGCAATTCTATCTGGCCTGGCCGGCGCTGCTGATGCTGGCCGCCTGGGTGAAGCCCGGCAAGCGCGCCATCATGGTCGCGATCTCCGCTACTGGCCTCGCTTCCTTTGTTCTCTGCGCCTGGGTGACGAGCGTATCGCAGCCCTGGGCCTTCTACTTTTCGCCGCTGCGCGCATGGGAATTTGCCGCCGGCGGCCTCGCATCGATGGTGCCCGCGCGGCTGTTGCACGAACGCCCGCGGCTGGGGCGGGCGTTGAGCCTGACCGGACTGGCGATGATCGGGGTCGCCTATCTCACCTTCAGCGAGGACGCTCCCTTCCCCGGCTTTCTGGCGCTTCTGCCTGTGGTCGGTACGGTCCTTCTGCTCAAGGCGGGAGCGGCCGGCGCCAGGGACGGCACTCCTCGTTTGCGCAATTCCAAACGGAACTGCGTGAACGCCGCCCTGGCGCTGCCGCCTTTGCAATGGATCGGCAGGCTCTCCTATTCGCTCTATCTCTGGCATTGGCCGGTCATTGTCTATGCCGGCATGCTGGCGCCGGAGCTGACACCCGCCGAGCGGCTCTACTGCCTTGCGCTGACCCTCGCGCTGTCCATCCTCAGCTATCACCTCATCGAGAACCCGATCCGTCGCAGCGGCTGGCTGATGGCCGATGCGGCGCGGGCGCTGGTGCCGGCCCTCCTCCTGACCGGCACCGGCGTCGCAGCCGCTTACGGCAATGCGAGGCTCGCCGTGCACGACCTCGATCCGGAGCAGCGCATCATCGCGGCGAGTGCCGCGGAACCTTCCACGGCCCGCGCCAGGGCGGGCTGCGTGCAGGACTATGAGACGGTGACGCCGACCCCTTGTGTGTTCGGCGACGGCAGGCGCACTATCGCCCTGTTCGGCGATTCCCACGCCGACCACTGGTCGACGCCGCTGATCGAGGCGGGCCGGAAAAACGGTTACCGGGTGGTGACCTGGCTGAAGAATTCCTGCCGCGCCTCGCGCATCAGCGTCTGGTCATCCGAGCTCAAGCGCGCCTACTCGGAATGCGACCGCTGGCGCGAGCAGGCGATCACGGAGATCATTGGGGCAAGGCCGGCGCTGGTGGTCATCTCGGAGCTGGCGCTGACCAGCGGACGCAAGATGGCGGGCGGCGGAGGCGGAGGCGATACGGACAGCCAGGACGCCGACTGGCGGGCCGGCCTGCGCTCCACGCTCACCAGCCTGAGCCAGGCCGGCCTCAAGGTCGCCTTCATCCGCGACGTGCCGTTCAACAACGCGAATGTCGACACCTGCGTGGCGCGGGCGCTTTGGCGGAACGAAAGGCCCTCGCGCTGCGACCAGACGCGGGCCTATGCCGCCAACGACAAGATGGCCAGGTTGGAACGCGAGATCGTAACCAGCGTCCCCAACGCGTCCTATGTCGACCTCACCGACCGCTTCTGCAGCGCTACCACCTGCCACGTCTTCATCGACGGCAAGCTCGCCTTCCGCGACCAGCACCATATGGCGACGCCCTTCGCGAAATCGTTGGAGCCGGAGGTGGAAAAAAGGGTGATTTCGAAAGTGGGGCGGTAGCGGCGCCCACTCCTTCGTCATGCTTGACCCGAGGATGAGGACCGGAGGGGCGTCGGCGCTTCACGCGCGGCGACCCCCTCTGTCGCCTTCGGCGACATCTCCCCCTCGAGGGCATAGGCGCTAAGATAGGTATTGCGGCGCGGAATCGGTTGTGATTCTACGCTGGAGATGACACACGAATCGCT
>NZ_JAIUHK010000064.1:0-20976 GCF_020165075.1 Mesorhizobium sp. CA4 | reverse complement strand
GGCGAAGCGGGGACGGAGAGGGGGACGACCTCTGTGATGTCAGAGCCGGTGAAGAATGAGGTGTTAGCAAGATAAACAGGCGGTCAGGAGCCTGGGACTAGTTCCCAGCCGTCCCGAAGACCCCTTTCCGTCCCGGCTTCGCCGGGCCACCTCTCCCCGCTGCGTGGGACGAGGAACCTAAACTCTGCGAAGGCAACCTTACTCCGCAGCCACCTTGGCCATCGGATTGTTGGGGTGCGTGGTCCAGTTGGCGTAGATCTGCGACACCGGCAAACCGGTGCGCTGGTCGAGCACGCCGGCGGCCAGCGGCTGCATGGTGATGCAGCCCTCCACCGGGCAGACATTGACACAGAGATTGCAGCCGACGCATTCGGCTTCGATCACCTCGAAATGCCTCACACCGTCGACCATGCTGGTGATCGCCTGGTGCGAGGTGTCCTCGCAAGCGATGTGGCAACGGCCGCATTTGATGCATGCGTCCTGGTCGATATGCGCCTTGGCGACATAGTTGAGGTTGAGATACTGCCAGTCGGTGACGTTGGGCGTGGCGCGGCCGATGATGTCGGAGAGCGATGCGTGGCCCTTCTCGTCCATCCAGTTCTCCAGCCCTGCGATCATCTCCTGCACGATCTTGAAGCCATAGGTCATCGCCGCCGTGCAGACCTGCACATTGCCGGCGCCGAGCGCCATGAATTCGGCGGCGTCGCGCCACGTGGTGATGCCGCCGATGCCGGAGATCGGCAGGCCGTGCGTTTCCGGATCGCGCGCGATCTCGGCCACCATGTTCATGGCGATCGGCTTCACCGCCGGGCCGCAATAGCCGCCATGCGAGCCCTTGCCGTCAATGGTCGGCTGCGGCGCGAAACTGTCGAGATCGACGCCGGTGATCGAGTTGATCGTGTTGATCAGCGACACCGCGTCGGTGCCGCCGGCATGCGCCGCCCGCGCCGGCTTGCGGATGTCGGTGATGTTGGGCGTCAGCTTGGTGATGACGGGCATGCGCGTGTACTGCTTGCACCAGCGCACCACCATTTCGATATATTCCGGCACCTGGCCGACCGCCGAGCCCATGCCGCGCTCGCTCATGCCGTGCGGGCAGCCGAAATTGAGCTCTATCCCGTCGGCGCCGGTCTCCTCGACCAGCGGCAGGATCGCCTTCCAGCTTTCCTCCACGCAGGGCACCATGATCGAGGCGATCAGCGCCCGGTCCGGCCAGTTCATCTTCACCTGCTTCATCTCGCGCAGATTGGTCTGCAGGTCGCGGTCGGTGATCAGTTCAATGTTGTTGAGGCCAAGCAACCGACGGTCGGCGCCCCAGATCGCGCCATAGCGCGGGCCGTTGACGTTGACGACCGGCGGGCCCTCTTCGCCCAGCGTCTTCCACACCACGCCGCCCCAGCCGGCCTTGAAAGCGCGCTCGACATTATAGGCCTTGTCGGTCGGCGGCGCCGAAGCCAGCCAGAACGGGTTTGGCGACTTGATGCCGATGAAATTGTTGCGGATGTCTGCCATGCTCATGCCCTCCCGTTAGAGGTCAGTGCCCGGTGGATGCTCTCGGCCGCGTCGCGCCCTTGCGCCACTGCCGAAACAGTCAAATCGTCGCCGCCGAAGATGCAGTCGCCGCCGGCCCAGACCTTGGCCAGCGAGGTGCGCCCTTCGGCATCGACCTTGATACGGCCGCCTTCGAGCTCGATCTGTTCCGCGCTGCCGTTGAGATGCGCCGGCACGAAGCTCTGGCCGATCGCCTTGAACACCTGATCGGCATTGAGCCGAAGCATTTCGCCGGTGCCGATAAGCTTGTCGCCGCTCATCGCAGTGTATTCGAGCTCGATGGCCGATACCTTGCCGTTCTCGGCAATGACGCGCTTCGGCTGCAGCCAATGGCGGATGGTGACGCCATTGGCGGCGGCCAGATCCTGCTCGAACTCCGACGCGTTCATGTGCTCCTGGCCGCGCCGGTAGCAGATCGTCACCTCTTCCGCGCCGAGCAGCTTCGACTGCACCGCGGCATCGATCGCCGTCATACCGCCGCCGATGACGACGACGCGCCGGCCGACCGGCAGGCTGGAGAGATCGCTCGCCTGGCGCAGTTCGGCGATGAATTCCACGGCGTTGGCGACGCCACCGGCATCCTCGCCCTCGGCGCGCAGCGCGTTGACGCCGCCAAGCCCCATCCCGAGGAAAACCGCATCATAGTTGCGGATCAGGTCGGCAAGTTGGAAGTCGCGGCCGAGCGCCTTGCCGTTCTGGATGTCGATGCCGCCGATCGAAGTCACGTAGTCGACCTCGGCCTGAGCGAAATCGTCGACGCTCTTATAGGCGGCGATGCCATATTCGTTGAGGCCGCCGGCCTTGGGCCGCGCCTCGAGGATGGTCACGTCATGGCCGTGGCGGGCAAGCCGATGCGCCGCCGCCAGCCCCGCCGGGCCGGCGCCGACCACGGCGATGCTCTTCCCGGTCGGCTCGGCGCGCTTGTAGAACTGCTTGCCCTCGCTCATCGCGACATCGGTGGCGTAACGCTGCAGGCGGCCGATCTGCACCGGCTTGCCTTCGGCCACCTCGCGCACGCAGGCCTCTTCGCACAGCGTCTCGGTCGGGCAGACGCGAGCGCACATGCCGCCGAGGATGTTCTGGTCGAAGATCGTCTTGGCCGAACCCAGGGGATTGCCCGTCGCGATCTGCCGGATGAACAGCGGGATGTCGATCGAAGTCGGGCATGCGTTCATGCACGGCGCGTCGTAGCAGAAATAACAGCGATCGGATTCTACCAGCGCCTCGTGGTGGTCGAGCGGCGGATGCAGGTCGGAAAAGTTGTCGGCATATTGCTCGGAAGACAGCCGGCCGCCGGCTATGCCCTCGATGAAATGACCAGTCGCCATTCCAGTTCCCCTTGTTGTCTTCCCCTTGTTGTCGTTTTGGGGAAGGCTAGCACGTTTTATTTTTTTATCAATTGGTCAATTTTCTGCCAAGTCGCTGTATTGGTTCAGTAAAACATGACAAATTAAGTCATGTTACGACCACCTCGAAAACCCTCCGCGGTGTCGTGGCTTGTGATCCTGCGGCCGTGGATCGACCGAATCTCGTCCGCCACCAGCTCCTGCAGCCGCCACAGATTGCGGTCATGGATGCCGAAGGTCTCGAGATGGCTGACGGTGTTGTAGAGATATTCGGCGCCGGAGCCGACATGGCCGCAGGCACGTGCCAGCACCCATGCCACTTTCTCCAGCGGCTGCCCGAGAGACGTCCCCCTGCCTGTCACGCCGACCCAGAAGCCCAGCGCCCGCAGCCGGCCTTGCGCCGTGCGCACCGGAACCCATCTGACGGAGGCAACGGCCTCGTGATCGTCGATCTCGCGTCGCAACAACCTTTCGATCTGGGCGGCCTTGTCACCGTCCGGCAAGCGGTAGATCACGCCGTCGCAGCGTCCGCCGCGTTCGAGCGCCATCATCAGTCCGGGCTGCTCGGCGCTGCCTCTCCAGCGCACGAGATCCAGGCAGAAGGAGCGATGCCACCCATGCGCCGAAGCGCGCTGCTGCTCGACCGACTCGAAGGCCGGTTTCCAGATCAGCGAACCGTAGGCGAAAACCCAAAGCGGTCCCGCGTCGGCTTCGCCGGCGAGGCGCGTGGCAAGCGCGCGGAAATCGTCGTCGCTGAGCTGGCTCCACTCCCCGCTGGGACCGGGGTCGATCTCCTCCCGGTGGCACAGAGCGACAAGCTCGGGCGTGAGCGACATCTGGCGCATGGAAAAACGCGAACCCCTCTTTGAAGGCAGCAAAGTCGAAAAGCGCCGGATACGCAAGATCATTGGCCTGATGCACCGCACAGAAGTGTGCAGCGGTTCTGGGACAACGACTGCATCAAAACAAAGACTTAAAGCGCGCCGCTTGAATCCGTTTCAGCGCGACGCGCTTTAGGGTGTGTTGAGATTCAGGGTCAGGCCAAGCCGAAAATGGTGGCTTTCGAGAACCGGAGCGGAGCGGACATTCGGGTCCGTGAGCACCGGAAGCGCAGAAAACCATCATTTGCAGGCTGGCCTGACCTGAATCTCAACACACCCTAAGCCGCTTGCCGTCCTCGAATTCTGGCCCAGATGTCGGATTTCTGGCGCCAGGATCGTCCTAGGATGGATCGAACCGCGATCGCTGCCCGAACCGTGAGGAGACCGACCATGCCGAAATCCCCGCAGCCTTTCTTCTGGTACGAGTTGATGACCACCGACCTCGACGCCGCCGAGGCTTTTTACACCGCCGTTGTCGGCTGGAAAGCCGAACCCTTCGACAAGGCGCCCGGCATGCCCCGCTACATCGTGGTGAATTCCAGCGTACGCGGCGTCGGCGGGCTGATGACGATGCCGGAGGAGCCCGCCAAGATGGGCATGCCGCCGGCCTGGATGGGCTACATCTACACCAAGGACGTCGACGCCTCGACGCAAGCGCTCAAGGACGCCGGCGGTGCGGTCCATCGCGCGCCGGACGACATTCCGGGCGTCGGCCGCTTCGCCGTCGTCGCCGATCCGCAAGGAGCTTCCTTCATGTTCTTGCAGCCCAACCAGCCGGAGCAGCCGCCGGTGCCGGCGACCACGCCCGGCCATGTCGGCTGGCATGAGCTCTACACTTCGGACTGGAAAGCCGCTTTCGATTTCTATTCCAGCCAGTTCGGCTGGGAGAGTGCCGGCCAGTTCGACATGGGCGAGATGGGTATCTACCAGACCTTCGGCGCCGGCCCCGAATCCGGCGGCGGCATCATGAACAAGCCGCCGCAGATCCCGGTTCCCATCTGGCAGTTCTATTTCAACGTCGACGCCATCGACGCCGCTGCCAAACGCGTCACCGACAATGGCGGCAAGGTCATCATGGGCCCGATGGACGTGCCGAGCGGTCAGTGGATCATCCAGTGCCAAGACCCGCAAGGCGCGCATTTCGCTTTGCTGGCGCCGGCACGGTAGCAGTGCCTACCTGACAGACTGGCGCCGGATCACTCCGGCGTCAGCACTGCTAGCTTCAGATCGGCCTTTTTCGCTCCGCTGAGCTGGACGATGGCCGCGCCGCCCTGGAGCTTGAAGCGCACGCTCTTGCGAATCCCCGGGCAGTTCTTGACGCCGCTGACAGCCGCCGATTTCACGGTCTTGCCGTCCTGCACGACATCGATCCAGGCCTCGTCGGACAGGCTGAACTGGATCTCGCCGTCAGGCGGCACGGTCACATTTGCCGTCGCGCCGAAGGTGCCGGCTTTCGGTGCACGGTCCGGCGGCACCTCAAAGCTCACCGTGTCGACAGCCGCGAGCGAGAAATCCACCGCTCGCCCGACCGTGAGGGTAGCGCCGGACTGGGCGGCTTGCGCTGCCGCAAACAGGGCCTGCTCGCGCGTGACCGGCCATTTGAAGGCATCGCAGCCGGTATCGGCGGCCGCGGCGAAGCTGGTGCCCGCAAGGATTGCGAATAGGCTGATGATGACGACTTTTTTCATGGTTGAGGGACCCGCCTGGTTTGATACTTCACCCTAGTAATACAACCATAAGAATACATATGCAACCATAACGAGAAGGATATGGGATTTGAAGCCATTTCCACTCACCGATTGTTGATGGCGGCCCATGCGATGTGAGTGGTCCATCGGCGGGCGACAAACTAAGGCCGAGGGGGGTAAAATGGAATTGAGATGAAGCTTTTCGAAAGCCTTGCCCAGTACCGTCCGCCAGCGCTGGGCGTGTTGCGCATCATAACCGCCTTGCAGTTCATCGAACATGGCTCGCAGAAGCTGTTCAACTTCCCGGTCAGCGCCGAGCCGCACACCCTCACCGGGCTGACGACGGCTGCCGGTATCCTCGAATTCGCCGGCGGCATCCTGTTGGCGCTTGGCCTCTTCACCCGCCCGGTCGCCTTCCTTCTGGCCGGCGAAATGGCCATCGCCTATTTCATGGCGCACTTTCCGCGAGACTTCTTCCCCGTCAACAACGGCGGCGACTCGGCGATCTCCTTCTGCTTCATCTTCCTCTACCTGATCTTCGCCGGGTCCGGCGCCTTCGCGCTGGATAACCGCCGCAGCGCCTGAGCATCCAAGGGTGCGCGCCTGGAGGCTTTTTGCTTTGACGCAATTCCGGACGGAAAACCGCTTCGCACTTTTCCTGGAATTGCTCTAGCCGCGCATCCGCTCGAAATTGGCATCGAAGAGCGGCGCCGCCTGGACGCGCGCCTTGTGGCGCTTGCCGAGGATCTCGATCTCGAAACCGTCCGGTCTGTCGGCGATCTCCTTCAGCACATAGCCCATGGCGACCGACGTCTTGGAATTGTGCGCGAAGCCGCCGGAGGTGACCCAGCCGCGTACGACGCCGTCATGCCAGATCGCCTCGTCGCCGATCACATCGGCATCGGCCTCGACGAGAAAGGCGCGCAGCCTGAGCTTGCCGCCTTGTTTGCGCTCGGCGAGCGCCGCTTGCTTGCCGATGAAATCGGCGTCCTTGCCATAGGCGACGAAGCGGTCGAGTCCGGCCTCGACCGCCCCGTAGATCGGCCGGTACTCCCGCGCCCATGAGCCGTAATTCTTTTCCAGCCTCAGTGCATTGAGCGCGCGCGAGCCGAACAGGCCGATCGAAAATTCCTCGCCCGCAGCCAGCAGCGTCTGGTAGGCGGCGCGCTGGTATTCCGGCGCCACCCAGATCTCATAGCCGAGGTCGCCGGTGTAGCTGACGCGGCCGACCAGGCATGGCGCCATGCCGATATCCATTCGCGCAACCGCCATGAAGGGGAAGGCCGCGCTGGAAACGTCGGCGCGGGTTACTTTGGCGAGCACCGCCCTCGCCTTCGGTCCGGCGATCGCAAGACCGGTGAGCTTCTGCCCCAGTGCCTCGATCCGCACCGAGCCGTCCTTGGGCAGATGCGCCTCGAACCAGCGCATATGATATTGCTCGGCGATACCTGAGCCGGCGATGAACCACTCTGCGTCGTCGATGTTGGCTAAAGTGAAATCGCCGATCAGCTTGCCGTCCTCCTTCAGCATCGGCGCTAGCGTCATGCGACCACGCTTGGGCAGCTTGCAGGCAAGTATCCGATCGAGCCAGGCGGCCGCGCCCTCGCCCGTCACCTTGTATTTGGCGAAGTTCGAAATCTCCGACAGGCCGACGCCGTTGCGTACCGACGCGACTTCCTTGGCGACATGGTCGAAGTCGGTCGAGCGCCGCCAGGAAAACTCGTCCTTGACGCCATCCGGCGCATACCAGAGCGGCACTTCCAAGCCGTACGACACGCCCCATTGCGCGCCCTTGGCGGCAAGCGTGTCATAGAGAGGCGTCGTCTTCAGCGGCCGCCCGGCCGGCAGTTCCTCATTGGGGAAGCGGATTGAAAAACGGCGCGAATAGTTCTCGCGCACCTTGGCGTTGGTGTAGGCCATCGTCGCCCAGTCGCCATAGCGCGCCACGTCCATCGCCCAGATGTCGGCGCCCGGATCGTCCTCGATCATCCAGTTGGAGAGCGCAAGCCCGACGCCGCCGCCCTGGCTGAAGCCTGCCATGACGCCGCAGGCGACCCAGAAGCCCGGCAGGCCGCGCACCGGACCGACCAGCGGATTGCCGTCAGGGGCGAAGGTGAAGGGGCCGTTGATGATCTGCTTGATGCCGGTTTTTTGGAAAGCGGGGAAATGGCGGAAGCCGACTTCCAGCGACGGCGCGATGCGGTCGATGTCCGGCTCCAAGAGTTCATGGCCGAAATTCCATGGCGTGGAAAATTCGGACCAGACCTTGTTCGCCTTCTCGTAAGTGCCCATGAGCATGCCGCCGCGCTCCTGGCGCAGATAGAGCTCGCCATCGAAATCGACCGCGTGGATGATCTCGGTGCCGGTCTTCTTGTTCCAGTCGGCGACCTCCGGCATGTCCTCGGTGATCAGGTACATGTGCTCCATGGCCAGCACCGGCAGCTCCAGGCCGACCATGCGGCCGACCTCGCGCGCCCACAGCCCGCCGGCATTGACGACATGCTCGGCAATGATATCGCCCTTGTTGGTGATGACCCGCCAGAGCCCGTCGGGACGGCGCACGATATCCTCGACCTTGGTGAAGCGCTCGACCTCGGCCCCCAGTTTCCGCGCCGCCTTGGCATAGGCATGCGTCACGCCGGAAGGATCGAGGTGACCGTCCTCCTTGTTGCGCACGGCGCCGACAAACTGGCTGGGATCGATGAGCGGCATCAATTCCGCCGCTTCCTTGGCCGAGATCACTTCGAGATCGATGCCGAGATAGCGGCCCTTGGACACCACGCCGCGCAACCAGTCGAGCCGCGCCTCGGTCGCCGCCAGAAGCACGCCGCCGGTGAGATGCACGCCCGTGGCCTGGCCGGAAAGCTCCTCGATCTCCTTGTAGAGCGAGATCGTGTATTTCTGCAGCTTGGCGACGTTGGGGTCGCCGTTGATAGTGTGCATGCCGCCGGCCGCGTGCCAGGTCGAACCGGAAGTCAGCTCGTCGCGCTCCAAAAGCACGACATCGGTCCAGCCATGGCGGGCAAGATGGAACAGCACCGAGCATCCGACGACACCGCCGCCGATGACCACGACCTTTGCATGCGACTTCATGGGTTCTTCTCGTTGGTTCAGTGAGTTGAGAGATTGAAATGAATCAGGATGGGAAGCTGTTTCCTCACGGCTCACCCTGCCCGATCGCTTCCTTGCGGCGCGCCATATAGGCTTCGAGCGCCTCGCGCACGGCGGGATCCATGGCCGGCTGGACATATTCCTCCAGCGCCTTCTTCCACAGCCGCGTCGCGCGCGCCGTCGTGTCGAGCGCGCCCGCCTCCTGCCAGGCCTCGTAATTCTGCCAGTTGGAAAGCATCGGCTGGTAGAAGGCGGTGGCGTAGCGCTCCAGCGTATGCGGCTCGCCGAAGAAATGGCCGCCGGTCGGCACCGCGCCCAGCGCCTCCACCGCAAGCTCCGCATCGTCGACCGCGATCGGCCGCAGGAATTCCATCATGTGTTGGATCATCTCGACATCGATGATGAGCTTTTCGAACGAGGCCGTCAGCCCACCCTCCTGCCAGCCGGCGGCATGATAGACGAGATTGCCGTGGCCGAGCACCGCGCCCCACAGCGCCATCATCGTCTCGTAGGCGCCCTGCGCATCGGCGGCGTTGGAGGCCGAGCCAGGCGTCGTGCGATACGGCAGATTGTAGCGCCGCGCCAACTGCCCGGAAGCGATGTTAGCCTTAGTGTTTTCCGGCGTGCCGAAGGCCGGCGCACCCGACTTCATGTCGACATTGGAGGTGAAGGCGCCATACATCACCGGCGCGCCCGGACGCACCAGCTGCGTCAGCACGATGCCGAACAGCGCCTCGGCGTTTTGCTGCGCCAGCGCGCCGGCCAGCGTCACCGGGCTCATCGCGCCCATCAGCGTGAACGGCGTCACCGCCACCGACTGGCCATATTCGGCCATGGTCATCAGCCCTTCGGCCATCATCTCGTCGAAGCGGCGCGGCGAGTTGACCGAAATGATGGTGGTGACGCCCGGATCCTGCGCCATCTCATCCAGCGTCAGTCCGCGCGCGATCGCCATCATCTCGATGCCGTCCAGCGCCCTGCCCCGCCCAATCGCCGAGACATGGAAGCATTTGTCGGTCAATGTCAGGTTGGCGAAATAGGTGTCCATGTGTCTTGTGTTCGCCGGCAGCTCGATCGGCGCGCAGACCTGGTTGCCCAGCATGTGGATGCAATTGAAATGCTGCGCCAGCCGCACAAGGTCCGAATAATCCGCAAGGTTGCCGGCGCGGCGGCCGCGCTCCATGTCGTGCACATTCGGCGGCCCGGCGACCAGCGTGAAATTGATGGTGCTGCCGCCAAGATGGATGGCTCGAGCGGGATTGCGCGGAGTAAGCGTGTAGCTGCTGCGCGTCGACTTCAGCGCCTCCTCGACCATGCCGCGATCGATACGCACATTCATCGAGCCATGGTCGACCCTGGCGCCCGCGCGCTCGAGCAGCGACAGGGCGCGTGCGCTCATCACCTCGATGCCGAAATTCTCCAGGATGTGCATCGATGCCTGGTGGATGGCCTCGATCTGGTCGGCCGACAGCAGCTCCATCGGCGCATAGGGATTCTCCACCCGCCGCGCCGGCAGTTGCGGGATGGCGGCTGGTCCCCGGTTGCTGGTGCGCTCGGCGACGCGCTTGCGTCTTGGTTCGCTCATGCGCGCATCAGAGCGCCGGCATCACATGCGAGCTGTCAGGAATTCGCCATTTGCCGGCGTGATTTTAGCCAAGGCGGCATTTTTCAAAATCGAGGAAAAGAATAGCGACACGAGCAGTCGAAATATCGATACTCAGCTTTTCGCACCTCCCACCCCGCGTTAAGGAAGCGCGCAACACTCCTTTTATGATTTCGGCCTATTCGTCTTCTAATGTGTAGGTCGAGTTTTAGTAAAATTGTCGCTGTTCCCGTGCTGCTGGCGCTTTCGGCATGCGCGACGGCGCCCAGCCACATCAACAATGTCTGCGCCGTCTTCGACCAGAATGACGGCTGGTTCGACAACTGGCAATCCGCCGCCGAGCGGACCGAGCAGAAATACGGCATTCCCGTTCCCGTGCTGATGGCGACGGTGCGCAAGGAATCCGGCTTCAAGAGCAATGCCCGCCCGCCGCGCACCAAGCTGCTCGGCTTCATCCCGTGGACGCATGTCTCGAGCGCCACCGGCTACTCGCAGGCGCTGGACGGTACATGGTCGCAATATCAAAGCGAGACCGGCAACTGGGCGGCGCGCCGCACGCGCTTTGCCGACGCCATCGATTTCGTTGGCTGGTACCACTCCAAGACCGCCGACACTTTCGGTGTCGCCCGCAACGACACCTACAACCTCTATCTGGCCTACTATCTCGGCTGGACAGCCTATGGCCGCGGCAACCGCGGCGACGCCGGCGTTCAAAGCTACGCGCGCGCCACCGACCAGATGGCCCGCGACTACCAGGCGCAGCTACGGCAATGCGGCAGCTGACAACCGTCCCCGGGTTAGTGCCGCCTTGTCGTGTCCTTCGGCCTTGAGACACCGGTTTCCGAATCCTCATCGCGCACTTCGTGGCGACGGGCTTTGAGCACCTCGTCGTTGTCCTCGACGCCTTTTCCGATCGCGTCGGCCTCCGCGCTGGCGTTTTTGCCGTCAGGACGCTGCGGCGGCGAACCAGCAAAGCCTGGCCCCTCGCCCTGCGGCGCATCATCCGGCACGCCTTCACGCGCGGCATGTTCCTTGTCGAACCTGATGACCGGCTCCATCCTGGCCAGCACGTCATCCGAAAGCCAGCACAGGCTCGTATGGCCGCCGCCGAGATTCTTCACCGGCGGCACTTTCGTCTCGCACAGATTGTCGGGGACCAGCTTCTTGTAGCCGCATCGCGTCTGGAACGGGCAGCCGGTCGGCGGGTTCATTGCCGAGGGAATGTCACCTTCCAGCACGATATGTTTCTTGACCACGCTGGTGTCGGCGATCGGGATGGCCGACAGCAGCGCCTCGGTATAGGGATGGTAAGGCGGCGAGAAGATCTGGTCGGTCGTGCCTTGCTCGACGATATAGCCGAGATACATGACGACGACGCGGTCGGCGATGTAGCGCACCACCGACAGATCGTGGCTGATGAACAGCATCGTCGTCTTGTTCTTGCGCTGGATATCCATCAACAGCTCGGTCACCGCCGCCTGCACCGAGACGTCGAGCGCCGAGACCGGCTCGTCGGCCACCACCACCTTGGCGTCGCCGGCAAAGGCCCGCGCGACGCCGATGCGCTGCTTCTGGCCACCCGATAGCTGGCGCGGCTTGCGGGTCTCGAAGGCGCGCGGCAGCTTCACCAGGTCGAGCAGTTCCAGCATGCGCTGGCGCCGCTCTGCGACATTCTTGCCGACATTGAACTTCTCCAGCGTGCGGATGATCTGCGAGCCGACCGTGTGGCTGGGGTTCAGCGTGTCGAACGGGTTCTGGAACACCATCTGGATCGACGACACCGTATCGACGCCGCGTTTCTCGATGCCTGTCGACTGGATCTCCTTATTGGCCAAAGTCACCGTGCCGGAGCTGGCGGTCTCGAGACCCAGCAGCACCTTGGCCAGCGTCGACTTTCCGCAGCCGGACTCGCCGACGATCGCCACCGTCTCGGATTCGCGCGCGGTGAACGAAATCGTCTCATTGGCCTTGACGACACGACCTTCGCTGGAGCCGAACACCTCGCTGCCGCCGACCTTGTAGTACTTCTTGAGATCCTGAATCTTCAGCACCGGCGCGCCGGGCTCGACCTTTTCGTTGACCTTCTTGGCCCCGGGCGGCAGCGCCTCCCAGTCGATCTCGTTGAAGCGCACGCAGCGCGAGAAATGCCCCTCATGGCCCTCGACCGGGATCATCGGGATTTCCGCCGCATTGCAGACGCCCTCGACGAAATGGTGGCAGCGCGGCCCGAAATTGCAGCCCTTCGGCCGCTCATGCGGCAGCGGCAACTGGCCGGGAATGGAGATCAGCGGCCGTGAATTCTTGTCGGCGCCCGGCAGCGGGATCGAACGGAACAGCCCTTGCGTGTAGGGATGGCGCATCCGGTCGAACACGTCCTCGATCTTGCCGGTCTCGACCGCCTCGCCGGAATACATCACCGTGATCTTGTCGCAGGTCTCGAGAATGAGGCCGAGATTGTGCGACACGAAGATCATCGAGGTGCCGAACTTCTCGCCCAGACCTTTGACCAGCTCGACGATGCCGGCCTCGACGGTGACGTCGAGCGCGGTGGTCGGCTCGTCGAGCAGAAGCAGCGCAGGTTTCGACAGCAGCGCCATGGCGATCACGATGCGCTGCTGCTGCCCGCCGGAAAGCTGGTGCGGATAGGAGCGCATCATGCGCTCCGGGTCGGGCAGCTTCACCGCCCGCACCATCTCCAGCGCGCGGTTGTACGCCTCTTCCTTCGACACCTTGTCGTGGATCAGCGGCACTTCCATCAGCTGCTGGCCTATCTTCATCGCCGGGTTAAGGCTCGCCATCGGCTCCTGGTAGATCATGGCGATCTTGTTGCCGCGGATCGAGCGCAGCTCATCCTCGGAGAGCTCACCCATGTCCTTGCCCTGAAACTTGATCTTGCCGCCGACGATCTTCCCGATATTGGAGAGGTCGCGCATGATGCCGAGCGACACGGTCGACTTGCCGCAGCCGGACTCGCCGACGATGCCCATCGCCTCGCCGGGCATGACCGTGCAGGAAAAATCCATCACGGCCGGGATCTCGCCCTTGCGGGTGAAGAAGGAGATCGAGAGGTTCTCGATCTCGATGATTGGTTGAGCCGGATTTCGAACTGCCTCGTTCATGGGTCGCTCCAATCCTAAATTGTTTCAGCAGGTAGGGCCTGAACCCCCGCCATCAATCCTTCATCGACTGTTCGCGCAGCGAGTCCGCCAAAAGGTTCAGCCCCAGCACGAACGACATCAGCGCGATCGTGGGCGGCAGCGCGGGGTGGATGAAGGACCGCAATAGCCGGCTGGCGTCCTTGATCGCGGTGCCCCAATCGGGGCTCTCCGGCGCCAGGCCCAGGCCGAAATAGCCGAGCGTTCCGAGCAGGATAGTCGTGTAGCCGATGCGCAGACAGGCATCGACGATCAGCGGACCGCGCGCATTGGGCAGGATCTCCCACAACATGATGTACCAGGGCGATTCACCGCGCGTCTGCGCCGCCGCCACATAATCGCGCGTCTTGATGTCCATGGTCAGCCCGCGCACGATGCGGAACACGCCGGGGCTGGAGGCGAACACCACCGCCACGAAGATGTTGAGCTGGTTGGGATCGATGTGCACGATGTGCAGCGGGTCCTTGTCGAAGACCAGGCCCGCATAAATCCAGCCGCCTAAGACCAGCGTAATGCCGAGTAGGATATAGAGCCGGTCCGGCCGTTTCTTGTAGCGCGTCCAGAACAGCACGCAGAAGAAGATGATCGGGAACAGGAAGAACAATCCCGCCATGCCATAGGGGATCGGCGTGTCCATGATGCCCGGCGTCACCAGCAGATAGAACAAAAGAATGACCGGGAAGGCCAGCACCAGATTGGCAAGGAACGACAAGAGCGTGTCGATCTTGCCGCCATAATAACCGGCCGGCAGGCCGAGCGTGATGCCGACCATCAGCGCGAAACCGGTGGCGGCCGGCGCGATGATCAGCACGATCTGGCTGCCATAGACCATGCGCGAGAACACGTCGCGGGCGAGCTTGTCGCCGCCGAAATAATAGACGAGCTTCGACGCCGGCTCGATCGCGCCGGGCAGCGTGTCCTTCATCACCGAGACCTGCGCCAGCGGATCGAAGGGCGAGATGGTGGAGGCGAAGATCGCCGTGAACAGCCAGAACAGGCAGATGAAGACGCCGGCAATACCGACGCCGCTGTCGAAGAGCTGGCCGTAGAGCCCGAGCCGCTTCTTGTAGGCAAAGCTGGCGCCCATCACCAGGATGAGCGCGACCCACACCGGCCAGAACCGCCAGAGCACACCGAGAACCACGTCGAAGGCGCTGATATATTCGGTTTGCATCGGCGCTGCCCTCTACTGAACCCTGATACGCGGATTGAGAAACGCGTAGCCGACGTCGGAAATCAGCTGCGTGATCAGCACGATGAACACCGAGACCAGCGAGCAGCCTAGCAGCAGGTCGATGTCGTTGTTGCCGGCCGCCTCGACCAGCGTGTAGCCGAACCCCTGGTAGCGGAACATCACCTCGACGATGACGACGCCGGTGAGCAGCCACGGAAACTGCAGCATGATGACGGTGAACGGCGCGATCAGCGCGTTGCGCAGCGCATGCTTGATCACCACGCTACTGAAGGACAGGCCCTTCAGCCGGGCGGTGCGGATATATTGCTGCGTCATCACCTCGACCATCGAGGCGCGTGTCATGCGTGCGATATAGCCGATGCCGTAGATCGCCAGCGTGATCACCGGCAGCGTGAAATTGTAGAAGGTGATGCCCTGGCTGGCGGACGCCGCCGAGCCGTTCAGCCAGCCGAGCCAGGACGCGAAGATGACGGTGAAGATGACACCCGACACATATTCGGGCGTGGCCGTCGAGGCGATCGAGGCCACTGACAGCACACGGTCGGTTCGCGAGCCTTCGCGCATGCCGGCGAGAATGCCGATCAAAAGCGAGATCGGCACCATCACCGCCAGCACCCAGAACATCAGCAATCCGGTGGCGCCCAGCGCGGGGAACAGCTTGGCCGCGACCGTCGTCTTGAACTTGGTCGAGCAGCCGAAATCGCCTTGCAGCACGCCGGAGAATTGCGGCTCGGTCGGATCATTGCAGAAGGAGAAGCGCTGCGTCGTCTTGCCGGTCGCCGGATCGGTGATCGGATGCTTCGGCAGGACGCCCAGCCACTGGCCGTAGCGCAGGAAGAAGTTCTGCCGGTAGCCATGGTTGACCAGCCAGCTTTCGAGCTGGTCGGCGGGCGTGTGCATCTCAGTCTGGCTGATCGCCAGTTTCTTCAGATTGGGCTCGAGATTGACGAGGAAGAAGACGACCAGCGTCAGGCACAGCATCGTGAGCAGTATCGTGCCGATGCGTCTGGCGATGAATGAGAACATGTGCCCCCCTGCCGGCCGGGTTGGGGTCAGATACGTTCAACCCTGTTTCGAAAGGCGGATGACGCCTCGCCACCGCTGCAGGATATGCAACGGCGACGAAGCTGCGAATACGAGGGGCCGCCGCCCCTCGTATTCATCGCGCCATGGATCATGCCTGCTCGAGCCAGACCTTGCCGAAGTCGTGCTCGTAGGTCGGGTGCATCGAGTGGTTCTTCACCTCGGGCTTGATATTGATGTAGAGCTTGCGCCAGTAAGGCTGGATGATGATGCCGGAATCCTGCAGGGTCTGCTCGATATCCTTCATCACAACCTTGCGCTTCTCTGCATCGGCGATGCCGAGCGCCTCGTTCACCTTCTTGTCGAAATCCGGATTGGCGTAAGCCGTCTCGTTCCACGCTTCGCCGCTGCGGTATGCGATGGCGATCACCTGGATGCCCAGCGGGCGCATGTTCCAGTTGGTTTCCGAGAAGGGATACTTCGTCCAGTCATTCCAGAAGGTCGAGCTTGGCAGCACGGTGCGCTTCACCTTGATGCCGGCTTCGCGCAGCTGGGCGGCGATCGCGTCCGTGGTGTTCTTGTGGTAGTCCTCGTCGTTGCTGATCAGCTCGTGCTCGAAATCGATCGCGCCGGCTTCCGTCAGCATCTGCTTGGCTTTGGCGATGTCGCGCTTGATCTCCGGCAGCTTGACATATTCCGGATGGATCGGCGCGACATGGTGGTTTTCGGCCGGGGTGCCGGCATTGCCGTAGCCGAGCTGCAGCACGGTGGCGTTGTCGACGGCAAGCAACATCGCCTGACGAACCTTCTGGTTGTCATAGGGCTTGTGCGTGACGTTGAAGCGCGACACCACGGTGGCCGCCGTCACGACTTCCGAGACCGGCGCGCCGACGTCGGCAATGATCTTGATATAGTCGGCGGTCGTTTCGTGGTTGGTGTGGACTTCGCCCGACTCGAAGGCCGAGACGGTCGCGGCCGGATCGGTGCCGTAGTCGATGAACTCCACGCCGTCGAGGAAGGCCTCGCCCTGCCACCACTTGCCGGTCGTGCGGCGCTTGTAGACCACCTTCTGGCCGACGTCGTAGGAGACGAGCTCGAACGGACCGGTGCCGATCGGGCAATTCTTGAAGTTCGCGCCCTTCTCGTCGAAGGTCTTGTGCACGACCAGCGCCGGATAGTCGCAAAGGTTCGGGATGATGGCGATGTCGGGCTTGGAAAGCTTCAGCTTGATCGTCATGTCGTCGACCTTGACGACGGAGCCTTCGCGCAGCTTCTTGGTCTTCTCGTCGACGAGGCTGCCGAGGCGGCCAGGCATAGAATTGCCTTCCGCGCCCTTGTCCGCCCAGCGGGTGAAATTGTAGATCACGTCGTCGGCGGTGAATTTGTCGCCATTGTTCCATTCGACGCCCGGCCGCACATGCAGCGTGTATTCGGTGGCGTCGTCATTGATGTCCCAGCTCGCCAGGAGGTAGGGCGCGAAGGTGTATTCCTTCGTGTATTTCACCAGCGGCTCGAGCGCCTGGCGCTCGGCATTGGAGATTTCGGACCAGTCGGCGGTGCGCGGATCCTTCGGATCCTTGATCGACATCGCGACCTTGAGCACGCCGCCCTTCTTGCCCTGCACGTCCTCGGCCCGGGCCGGGGTCGGCGCGGCGAGGCCGAGCATGCCATAGGCCATTGCCGTCGATGCGCCGAAGACGCTGGCCAAAGCCAGGAATTCGCGGCGGTCCACGCCGCCCGATTTGGCTTCTTCGGCCATTTTCAGGATGTGATCGGGAACGCGATCACCATTGCTCTTATAGATTGCCATGACTTACTCCCATTGTTGGCTTTCCGCCTTTTAACATTCCGCATCCAGACCGCGTTGTCAAAAGACGGTATGGAGCAGGAACATGCCAGGGAATGTGCATCTTTGGCTGCAACCCGGTTCGCGCGATAGCGACAGTCATGACGCAAATTTGTTATCGCGAGGCGGATTTCCCAAAAAATCGTCGCAGGCGATTAAATCAATACATGTTAACGGATAACGGCCCCACCCCGCGGCGGATAGTCCTCTGGGCAGCCAGAGAAGCACCGGGGCGGCCTCAATATTCGCGTTCGTAAAAGACGCCGCCCTTGGCTTCGCCGGCATCGTTGGCTTCGCCGCGCAGCTTCACGCCGCGACCGACATTGAGGTCGATCGTGGCCTTGCCCGAGCCCGGCTTGTCGCCCTTCTGTATGGTCACATAGGTGCGGTCGTTGAGGTATTTGCCGGCCGAAACCGCGGTGCCGCCCTTCTCGTCCGTCGTCACGTCGAGATCGTCGATGCCGATCGCGTTGCGCAGGTTGTCGAGCAGCGAAGTCGAGCCGCCGGCGCCTGCCAATTGAGCGGCAGCGTCGGCGAGCTGGGCGATCTGCAGCGGGGAAAGATTCGACATCGAACGGCCGAAGATCAGCTGTGCCAATACCTCATCCTCCGGCAGTGCCGGAACAGAAGAGAAGTTGAATTTCGGATTGGTCGCCTCGCCGGAAACCACGATTGTCACGGTGGCGCTGCTTGTTGTCGTGGTCGCGGTGAGATTGAGGTAAGGCACCAGCGATCCCTGGAACCCGACCGTACCGTCCGTGAATGTCAGCCGTTTGGCGAGGATCGTTAGCCGCCCGCGCTGCAAGGTGAAGGTGCCTACGGCCTGCGGTGACGACGCCGGGCCGGTTAGCTTGAGCGATCCGCCGAGCTCGGCGTCGACGCCCCTGCCCTGGATGAAAATCTGGTTGGGCGCATTCACTGTCAGGTCGAGGGTGAGCCCGCTGCCGCCATTGCTGCCGCTGGATGTCGCCGGGTGCAAGGCCTTGTCCTGCGCCCGCACGGCGCGAGGCGCATTCTTGTGCTTGACGTTGAGTTCCGAGAGCGACCCGGGCAGTTTGTCCGGAACGGTGATGACCGTCCTCGCCAGGTTGACGGTGCCGGCGATAACCGGCGCCGAGACGAGCGGCCCCTTGATGGTCAGGTCGCCGCCGAGATTGGCGGTCACCACCCGACCGTCGGTGTAGCGGCCATCGGTGAGCTTGATCGACAGGTCGGCCGGAAAGCCTTGCGCCGGCGTGATGCCTACCGTACCGCTCGCCGACAGGCTGCCGCGCGTCGAAAGCGTTCCGGTCAGGCGGTTGATCCTGGCGACGCCGCCGCCGATCGAAACGTCGGCGGCGATGTCGTTGACCGCCAGGCCGGAACGCGCATCGATAAGGCGCGCGCCCGATGTCGTCACTTTGCCGCTGATCACCGGCGCGGACGCAGGACCGCGCACCTGCAAATCGACATTGGCGGTGCCGTTGAGCGCCAGGCCCTGCACGGCAAGCTTGGCGGCTAGGAAGGAAAACGGCACCTTGCCCTTGAAGTCGAGCGCCAAGGTGGGCGTGCCTGCCGTCGTCACCGTGCCGCCGCCCTTGAGGCCGAGGCCGGCGCCATCGCTGATGTCGGCGTCGAAAGCGAGCTTGTTGCCGGCGAAGGTTCCCGACGACGATACATTCATGCCGCCGAGGCCGGCGCCGCGGGTCTGCGAGGTCTGCACGCCGGAAGCATCGATGTTGAAGGTGGCCGAGGGGGCCGCCGGCGCGCCGGTGACCTTGACCGTGCCCGAGACCGAGCCGGCCGCGTCGAGACCCGGCGAGAAACTGTTGGCGAGCGAGATCGGCACCCTCGCCAGATTGGCGTTGATGTCGAGCGCCTGCGCGACCTTGCCCGTCACCGTCGCCGTGCCGCCGCCGAGGTTCAGCACCAGCCGGTCTAGCGTCGTCACACCATTGGCGATGGTGATCGTCGAGGCCTGCGCGATCGTGGCCTTGACGCCCTGCACCGTCGCCTGGCCCGACGCGAGCTCGACGGTCGTCGTGCCGTTGGCGACCTTCACGCGGCCGGCGGCTTTGGCCGGAATATTCTTGACGGTGGCGCCGCCTGAAAAGCCGGTCCAGTCGCCGTCGCGCTTGAGGTCGACGTCGATGCCGGTGATGGCGGTTCCGCCGGAGGTCACGCTCTCGGCGCGCACCTTACCGGCGATAACGGGTGCTGCCATGTAGTTCGCGATCTGCGCGTCGATGGCGACATTCCTGGCGGAGAGATCGCCGCGCTTGATCTGCGAGGTGTTCGCCTTGACGGCGACATTGGGTCCGTTGGCTGCTTTGGTAAAAGCGATCGTGCCGCGCACATTGCCTTCGGCCTTTTCCAAGGCCAGCGCGGCCAGCGGCCCAAGATCGGGCAGGTCGAGCGAAACGGTGCCGACCGGCACGAAGGCGTCATCGAGCGCGAGATCGCCGGAAATCTTGTTCGGACCGAGCGACAGCAAAAGCCCGTTGATCGCGCGGCTGCCATTGGTCGTGGCGAGCACCGCGCTGCCTTGCAGATTCTGCCCGGCGACATTGCCGGTGAGCTCAACATTGGCCGCCGGATTGGCGGCATCGGCCTTGCCGCTGGCCTTGAGCTTCAGCCCGGTGATCTCGCGCGCCGCCACCGAAAGCCGGTCGCTGCTCACCGTCATCGACAGGTCCGGCGCAGTGACCGGGCCTTGCGCGTTCAAGGCAAAGGCGATGGCGCCCTTGGCGTCTTTCGACAGCCCCGAAACGTCGCTCAACGCGCCTCTGATCCCGGCGGCCAGCTTGCCGTCGGCAAGGCTCGCCTGCCCATCGGCGCTGAGCGCGCCCGAATTCAGCTTCAGCCCGTCGACATTCACATTACCATTGGCATCGCGCTTCAGCACGGCGCTCAACTCAGCCCTCTCGCCAAGCACACCGCGCACCGCCGCCGGCAAAGCGGAAGAAGCGACATCGGCCTTCATATTGAGGTCGACCGCGCCGTCACCGAGCGATATCCGGCCGGCGACCTGGCTGTTGAGCGCATCGCTCGTCAAGGAGCCGCTGTTGACGGCGACGGCATCGGTCGTCAGGCGCCCATTGACCTTGGCCGTGACCTTGCCGGCGATCAGCGGGGCGATCATCGGATTGTCGAGGCCGATCCTGTCCACCGACACCGTGCCGGAAACCTGACCTGCCCGCCCCTTGAGGTCGAAGGCATCCGAATGCAGCACCAGGGTGAGGCCGTCCACTGTCGCCTGGCTGGCGGCAATGGAAGGCAGGATTGCGGATACATCGAGCCGCGCTTGCGTGCTTTCGCCCGCTATCTTTGCCGACAAGGACCGGACCGCGATCTTGACCGGGCTCTCGGCGCTGCCGACCGTCAACGGCAGGCTGGCTCCGGACGAGGTAAGATCGAGGGAGAAATCACTGGCGCCGTTCGGGTTTAGGGTGCCGACGGCCTTGCCTGAAATCCCTTCACCCGAAAGCGTGGCGTGGTCCAGGGCGACGCCGCCCGCCTGCGTGTAGGTGCCGGCGGCGTCCAGATCCAGCGGCCCGAGCCCCGCCTGCCGGGTCTGGCTGGTCTCGCCGCCCGCCAC
>NZ_JAIUHK010000063.1:0-23281 GCF_020165075.1 Mesorhizobium sp. CA4 | reverse complement strand
CCAGATCGTCGCCTCCCTGATCACAGCCATCTTTACTCAGCCGCCCTTGGCAATCCTGCGCCGAAATCTCCATGCCTCGCGACATCGTTGGCGCGAGCCACCTCGAAAGCGCAAATTTCAAGCCATGCCAAAGCTATCTTAGCGCATATGTGTCAACCGGGGGGACCAGGTCATCATCTGCAATTCGGTCTATGTGCAGAGGGAGTTGACCGCCCTCAAGCCACGCGTGCTGACTTTCGACAAGGACAATCGCATCGTTGACCGCCTCACCTCTTGGGTTGAGCGCGATGCGGAGGGAGGCTACAGCTTTTCCATACTCACGAAGCCAACAACGTTCTGCCCGTTCCGGCGCTGGTGAGCAGATCATGACGAGCCCCCAAGAACGCGGCTGTTGAGCCGTTCAAAGGGGCGGCCTCATTTCGCCTCGCCTAGTATACAGGCCCTCTCCAGGATGAGCCCTGCCTTGTTCCGAAGCTCACGCGGACAAACGGCTACCTTCCCCAGATGCTTCCTGCATAGCGTGATCATTGTCGACCCCCGTAACGGGTGGCCTATTCTTCGTACCGGCGCTCCAGCGCGTCGGCAATTCGCTCGCAAAGCAATTCTGACGTCACGACTGTGAGGTGGAGACGGAGGCGAACTCCGTGTGTATCAACTAGGGTAGTGACAATACCACGATCAGTGAACTCGGCGAGATCGAGGACATCCTGGATGATGAAGTCTGGTCTCTGACGAAGCCTCATAGGGCGCTCATCCAACGGGTTCTCCTCCCAAATTGGTGACTTTCCGGGCAGGCCGAGTCTAATTCGTTGGAATTCGGCGTAGCTCTCGGCAACCGCTTGAGAGTTGAATAAATGACGAGTTACTTTGCCATGCTCGACGACCTGAACAATCAGTTGGCCGCCAACATTTTTCAAACGCACGTCATTCGGTTCTCCGGCAACCATATTCGCGATCCGTTTCAGCAATTCAGAAAGAGAAATAAGAGCGGAAGGTCCAAGCCGCGGCATCGCTCTGTAGACAAACAACTCACCCCGACGTGATATTCGAATGGATTCTCACAGCATGTCGTTGCTACACTATGGCCAATCCATTTGATTCAGTCAGAAATCGTCGATGGACGCCGGGCTGCGGTTCCATGCATCTGCCGAACTATGCGCAGAAAACCGTCACCCCGAAATCATAGTCACCAAAGCCCTGGCCGAATGGCCTGAGGTCCCGCTGCCGAAAATACAGCGCCCTGGAGCCCGGCCCTTGGGTAAACCGTCTGCATACGAAGGGACGGAGTGGGCTGCTGGCCAGCGCTCAGCCACTTCGTCGGCTAGGCCGTCATCGATAAACTTCGGTGGGAGACCTTGCTACGCTCCAGTCCCAGCAGCGCCGGGTCCATCAGGTCGGCGTGCCCGTCGGCACGGGCGGCCAATCGTGTCTGATGCGGAGCGCATCCGTAGGCTTCGCGATAGACTTTGGAGAAGTGCGACGGCGAGATGAAACCGCAAGCCACCGCAACTTCCACGACCGGCAAGTTTGTGCTCACAAGAAGCAGCTGCGCACGCTCCAGACGCAGTTCCATGTAGTATCGGTTCGGTGAGAGCCCCAACTCTCTGTCGAAAAGCCTTTCGATCTGCCGACGCGATATTCCGCTTAACGCCACAAGATCGTTGACCGGCATAGGATCATCCAAGCTTGCCTCCATCAGGCCGATGACCTTCATCACTGCCTTGTGATTGAGCTTGACACGAGAATGGAGGGGCAGGCGCTGTCGCTCCCCGGCTGAGCGCATTCGGTATGCGATGGCTTTTTCGCAGACGCGCTTGACGACGACTGAACCATGGTCACGTTCAACCCAGTTTAGGAACATGTCGAAAGGTGCATCCCCGCCCGAGCAGGTATGCAGATCTCCATCATGTTCAAAGGCCGTCTGGGTGGACTCTATCCCCGGAAACTGCTCGCAAAATAACGGAAGCTGTTCCCAGTGGACGGCGCACCGGCGCCCATCTGCCAATCCAGCCCGGGCGACAACGACGGTGCCACTGCCGATGCAAATGAGGGGGATGCGGCGCATGCGGCATTCCCTTAGCCAGGCGTCGAGTTGCCTGTTTGGCCGCGGGATGGCACTGCCGCCGCAAATCACCGCGGCTGACGTCAAGTTTGATTTTTGGGTTCTCTCGCGTTCGTCTCTCAACGTGGAGTCGATGCCGACCGTCATCCGGCAACTCGACATCACGGGTTGTCCGTCTTCAGATATGACTTGCCAGCTGTAGACGTTTTTCCCGATCGCTTCGTTGGCTAACCGCAGGACTTCCACCGCGCAAGAGAACGCCTGAAGCGAGAAGCCAGGCAAGAGATAGAAACTAAACGGTGTGCGCGCGCTTTGTAGGTTCGCCATCCTGGCTCCTCCTCATCTCTTGCTATTTTTTTACCGACGAACTGCGGAGTGAGTTCCCTCTCCTCTTTGGCCCTACCATTCTAAGCGGGGCCCATAGTGAGGTCCGCAGGGTTCCGGACAAGTTGCCGCGCCATTTGCGAGGCCGGCGCCAAGCCGATCTTCCCGCCCCCAATATTCGCCAAACCTCAATCCGACCGAGCATTAAGCTCGAGGCGGCTACTTCCCGAGGTCGCAGCGCACATGTTCAAGGCAATTTCGTTCGCTATCGGCGAGTTACTCGACCTCATCACGTCAAAGGAATTCACCTATCCCAGCGACGCCGGCTGTGCTTCCACCTGAAAACAGAACGCCCTAGATAATTCCCGTGACCAGGGCGCCGCCTGCAACCGCAACAATGGCTCCTGTGACACGGACCAAGGTTTCGCCACGCCGCCCGGCTTTGCTGACCATCACCAGCCCCAGGGCAAGGCCAGAGGCATGCAGCAGCGCGGTCGCGATAACGAAACCAGCACCATAGGCAAGGCCAGCGACGTTTTCCGGCATCTCGGCGCCATGGGCGTAGCCGTGGAATAAGGCGAAGAAGCCAACCAGCGCCATGGCTGCGGCGACCATGATCCTAACGCCGAGGGCGACCGCAGTTCCGAGTGCGACAATCGACAGGCCAACGCCAAGCTCAACGAAAGGTGCTGGGATGCCCACGAAACCGACCGCGCCGCCAATGGTCATGACTGAAACGAAAGCAGCCGGCACCAGACACAGCGCGCGCCCACCCAACTGAGCAGCGAGCAGGCCGACCATGACCATGGTGAGCATATGATCGAAGCCGCCAATCGGATGCCAGAAGCCATGCGCGAAGCCACTGGTAACGCCGACCCCGACATGGGCGCTGGCTATTGACGGGCTTGTGACGAGCATGGCCGTGACGGCAAGTGCCGTATGCGTTATTCTTTTCACCTTGGTCTCCTATTGTTCAGCAGTCGCTGATATGACCGACCGTCGCCTCCTGCTTTCTTAGCATGGTGTCCACGGCCGAGAGGGCAAACAGCGTTTGATAAGGATCGCGCTGTTGTAAGTGTCAGATCGGTTCGATCAAACGCTAGAATCCGTCCACACATTCTTGAACGAATGCCAGTTCTGCCTTGGGTTGCGAAACCCCTTGACCCGAGGGTGATAGCAGACGTAGCCGCGTCGCAAAGTTAGCATTGGCAGCAGTGGCAGATCGTCCATGATCACTAGGTTAGCCTCTCGATACAACTGTCTTCGTTCATCGTCACCTTGGGTTTGCCGAGCTTTGTCTAGCAAGAGATCTACCGCGGGATTGGAGTAATACCCCGCATTGAATCCGAACGGAGAACTATTCCGTGAATGCAGAACCTGCTCCAGCCAGACATCGCAGGACATGCCCCAGCTCATCTGCGAAACGCCTGCGCCATCCGGCACCCCGGATCGCCATTCGTTGCAATAGGAAACCCAGTCTTCGGTCCGCAGAACTTCTGCACCGAATCCGATCGCCTCAAGATTCTTCGCCAGATGCTCGCAAATTCGGGTGGGCATGAGTTGGCCAGAACCAGCGTTCGCCGTCATTATGCGCAATCGCCAGCCCAGTGGGACGTTTGCTTCCCTCAAAAGCCGCTGGGCGCTCTCGGGTTTAAATTCGTAAGGAAATATATACTCTTCATCGAAGGCTGGCGAAGCGGGCGGTAACATGCCGGATGCGACATTGGTGTGTCCACGGAAGATGCTGTTGCTCAATCCTTCTCGATCAACTGCATGCGCAATCGCGTGACGCACCCGAACGTCACTCAGGACTGGGTCTCGCATGTTGAAAATGAAATACCAGATATAGGGTACCTGGCCTTCGATGACGACAAATCCACGCCGTTCTAATTCGTCGAGGTCGCTCCCCTCAAGGCCATAGGCCAGATCGGCTTCGCCATTGAGCAGTGCGTTGTACCGATCTTCAAGGCTCGGATACGGCTTGAACTCTATTCCATTGAGCTTGGGCACCCCGCCCCAGTAATCTTCATTCCGACGTAACCGGATACCGCTGCCGAAAGGGGTTGAGAAGCGATCGTCGAAACAAAATGGGCCGGTACCCGGTGCATGGTCTGCAATGCCTGAATTGCTATACCTCTTCAGGGCCGCTGGGCTGATAAAGACGTGCGCGCCCGGCGCGTCTTCCTGTGTCATATAGCGGAGGAACTCCGGAAAGGGCTCTTTCAGCGTGAGTAGGATCTTCATAGGCCCCGTGACTTCCACGGACTTGAGCGCTTCGAGACCGATCCGGTTGTAATCGGCCGCCACAGGAGAATATTGAAGCGCATCGGGGTTCCACATGCGTTCTATGTTGAACAGGACGGCCTCCGCATCGAACGGGGTTCCATCGTGGAACCGTACATTGTCCCGCAAGCGAAACAGATACTTGAGTCCATCGTCGGAGATCTCGACCGAAGTAGCGAGTGCCGGTACAAGTCGTGTAGGACTGGCTGCCTCATCTTCTAGGTCGTCCTCATAGAGGCTATCGAACATCTGCTGGACAACTCTTCCCGTATTCCAACCACCAAAGGACGCGGGCGGGTCGATCGCGTCGACCTCCCAATCAAGGGCGACACGCAGAATAGAGTCTGGAGTCCTTGGAGGTGCCATCACAATGCTTCCTTCGGCTTAACTTGAAAATTTGGATCACATAGCTCCGACCCACAGGCCAGAACCTGATCGGCGATACTGGTCATCGATGTGCGTCCTTCCAGGGACCAGCGTCGGATGCACTGATAGGCCTGCTCCTCGCTGATCGATCTCTGCGCAGCCAGATGCCGGACTGCGTTGTTCACCACGCGACGTGATCGCAGAGTTTCTTCCAGTTTCGCGATTTTATTGTTCTGACGGCGTTCGAACCGGTAACGTGAACTTGCAACCGTCAGCGTCGACAATATCCCAAAGGGATGGATGGGCCTGCCTATAACTGCTTGGACCTCTGCTTCAAGCAATTCGCGAACGACCGTAGGGCTCTCATATTCGATGATGCCGATGAGGGTGCCGTCGCGATCTCTTTTCAGGGCGCTAATATTGAGCGAAGAATTGTCGCCAAAGATACAGAATACGATGTCGGCATGAGCCGGCCAACGATCAGGGACCGGCCATACGGTGTCGACTTGGCATCCGATACGCTTCAAGTGCCGGACAAGATCACCACATACCGAATCCGGCGGATGGATCACACACGCTCGAAGTTTTCGCAGTTCACGGATCAACGCCTCACCGGACATTGTCGAGTTCCTCGTATCCGTGATCACTGTCGATGCGGCCCAGGCCAACGTAGTTCACAAGGTATGGGTCCGGTTTCATTGCCCTCTTGAACTCCGCGACGATCCCGAATTTACGTCCCGCCTCCGTCATGCCGATTCGAGGCCAGAGGTAAGTATGGCTGTTGTCTGGATCGACCATGACGACGCCCTGGGGAGCTGAGATCTCGAGGCCGAGCACCTCGCTGCGAAGCCGCTCCGGATCCAGCGTGCCCGCACGTTCCAGCGCCCGCGCAAAGAGCAACACCGTAAAATATGCCGCCTCAGCACAGGTATCGGCCGGGCGCTTTTCCCCGAAACGTTGATGATAATTGGCAACAAAACTTTTGTTCCGCGGCGATTGTACCGTTTCGAAATAGGGCGCGGAGACAATGTGGCCCGGCCGCGGCTCAAACCACATTTCCTGAAGATGCGCTTCATTGGTCGTAAGGGAGGCGATTGGCGTAATGGCTGGATCGAGGTTCTCGGCCGTATAGGCATCGTAAAGTGCCGCTATTCCCGGCCCGACCACTGTCGAGAAGATGACATCGGCACCGAGCGATCGCGCCTGCTTGACCACATCCACAAAGACATCCCTCTGGGCACCGAAGGCCAGGTAGTATTCGCCGACGACACTGCCTCCGATTTCGGATAGTAGGTCGCGCATGATCCGGTTGGATTCACGCGGGAAGAGATAGTCTGTGCCGATGCACACTAGCTTGCGTCCATAGCGCGGGAAGAGATATTCGGCGAGCGGCAGATGAAGCTGGTTGGGTGCAGGGCCAGTGTAGATGACGCTCGAGGAATATTCGAATCCCTCGTAGCCGATCGAATACCAGAGTAAGCCTCCGCGGCGCTCGACGGCCGGAACGACCGCCTTCCGGCTGTAGGAGGCCGAGCAGCCGAATATATTGCTCACGCCACGGTCCATGAGGAGCGTATTGGCCAGTTGGGCGTAGCGCTGCGGATCAGAGGCTGGATCCAGAATCAAGGGAGAAATCGCCTTTCCAAGCACGCCGCCGGCAGCGTTTATCTCGGAAATGGCGAGCAACGTTCCCTGCAACTGCGAAGTCTCTGCGATCGCCGTGATCCCGCTCCTCGAGTACAGAACACCCACGGGCCATGTACTCTCCGAACGATAAGACTCCTGCAATTCACCTATACCGGACATCTAACGATTCGCCTTTAGGTTGCGAACAGGCGAAGTGGATTACGCTGGAATTGCAGCATCGCAATGTCCAATTCGAGCGTGGTCGAACTCATGTCGTCCAGGTCCAGGAGGAGCGCCTCTTCCGCAGCCTGGGCGATAATCGGGATGCATTGATGGAGATGCACCTGAGCTTCTGCCGAACCCATCCGGCCAAGGCGCACCGCGGCTGAAAAGAGGCTACTGGCCGTGCCGCGCAACTCCGCAAGGACCGTGTGCTCGATGTCTATTCCGCGGGAGGCCGACACGGCTGCTGCGACGACGGCTAGGTTGCCGGCCTCGCGCAACAGCACTTCGCGACAGAATGGATCGAGCACTTCGTGCGGCCAGACCTGAAGTGCGAGCTTCGCCAGCTGTCGGCCGCACGAGGTCGACGCCTTGCGGGCCGGCACCGACAGCTTTGTTGCCAAAAGGCACTCGTCTACATCATGCAGGTGGTCGATGCTGGCCTCTGAAAACATCCGATGTGCATGCGCAGCAGCGACAGCGTCGCAGCGGCCCGAGCCGTGTAGCAGCACCGCTTTGACGACTTCCGTAATTTGGGCTGAGCTCTTTGGAAGCTCCTCCAGAATTCCTTCCAATCCGCTAGAGTGGACATAACGCCCGACTGGCAGCGAACTGTCGGCCAGTTGAAGGGCCGTCAGGAAACTCGCGTCAATCGTGACTCCTGCCCGCATGTCATTCATGGGTGTGCCCCGTCATAAAAAGGGGACGAGAGGCGCCCAATCGGACGCGACCGAAACGCAGTGACAGTTCGCCGAGCTTAAGATCTCTAACCGTCCTAGTCATGAGACATTCACTCGACAGCATCGGCACGAGTATACAGCAGCCGTCCACCTCGACCGGTACGTGCTGGTTGCCGAAAGCATGGCCGATAAGCGCGGCCTGCCGAACGATATCCAGAATCGAGCTGGTCTGGCTGAGGTCAACGATGAGGGCGAGCTCCTCTGGCCTGCGCACGACCACCGTATGATCCTCGTTGCTATATAGAACAGCCCCGTGGAAAAGGTACTGGCTATGCTGCATTGATAGCGCAAAATCGAGCCCGCCGTTCGTGCGCCGCCGCAGCAGCCGCTTGGCGGCCTCCGTCCAAGGCACGTCGATGAAATCCAATGTCCCAGTGGCACCTTCGACCGAATCGATGGAGCCAACTATTCCGTTCGAGACAAGCATGGGACCTATTTCCTCCTATATGGCGCCGGCGCCCCAATCATCTGCATTCGAATCCGCGACCATGCCTCTTCCATGAGCCGAGTGATTGTTGGAGACGACCGGGCCAGGACACGCACGATGATGCCGACCGCTCCAGGCAGGGCGCCTACGCCTAGTCGAAAATCCTCTCCCGTCATGTCCAGACATGAAGCGGCGTCGTAGACGCCCTTGGCATTGCCGCCTGGAACAAGCGCCAGCAGGTTTCCCGCATAGAGAAACGAGCCTAGAACGCCTCTTAGATTGATTGGCATCGTCGTCGGTTCCATGAGGATGCGTTCGGTGAAAAGCGTGCTGCCTTCGATCCTGATCCGCGTTTCCAGTTTGAGGCGGTTGAACGCAAAGACCTCGCCGCGCGCCAAACGTCCCGGCGCAATGATTTCGCTTGCGATGAGCATCGACCCCTGGTCGAGGTCGATCGTCGTCTCCTGGTCGTAGGAGGACTGCGCCTGCGGTATGAGCTGATCCGGCAGGTACTCAATGTACGACCCTCGCTTTGCCTCTAACTGCACTTTTTGAAAGGCTGATCCCTCGAGCATGCGATGCAACTTGGTCGCAGACGTGCTGGTGACATGAAGTTTTGCGCCGTTGCGCGCAGCAAGCCGCAATTCCAGCCTGTCGCCGCTGAAAACCGCGCCCGAAGGGTTCTGAACATATACGAAAGCCATGCCAGGCTGCCTTTCGTCCAAAAAAAGAGGCGTTGTAAAATGCAACGGAAATCTCTGGGCCCGCTGCATGAGTTGTGTTTTTCCGCGGCAGTCGGTTGCGAATTCCAGGTCTAGTAGGCCGTACGAGCGCGTCATGCCCGCATCAATGAACACAGCCGAAGAGGGCATCCCGTTTTATGGTCGCAAAGACCTCCGAGGCACCGTCCGGCGACCGCAAGTTCGTGTAGATGGTCGCCTTTTTAGGGCGGTTGACCTGGACGTCTTGGCGGATGCGATTCAAATCAGCACCCACATGCTGAGCGAGGTCGACTTTGTTGACGACAAGCAGGTCTGCCTGGAGCATTCCAAGACCTCGCTTACGCGGTATGTCGTCGCCCGCGGCGACGTCGATCACGAAGATCCAATAGTCGACGAGTTCGGAGGAGAATGTCGCCGCCAAATTGTCCCCCCCGCTCTCGATAAGGATCAGATCGAGCCGGTTGTCGCGTTCCAGCGCATCAGCGGCCTGAATGTTGACGGAGGGGTCCTCGCGGATCGCGGTATGAGGGCACGCGCCGGTCTCAACACCGATAACCAGAGTTGCTTCGATCAGGCCGCTCGCCTTGACCCGCATCGCGTCCTCAAGAGTCACAAGGTCGTTGGTGATGACAGCGGGTTTCAACCCCGCTTCATGAATCAAGGGCAGGAGACGCTCGATTAGCCTCGTCTTCCCGGAGCCCACCGGACCACCGATGCCGATGCGAATGGCCTTTGCGTGCATGAATCTCTCCTATTTCAGCGTATACAGGGCGCCAAGCAGCACCTTGCCGAAGGGACGTGCGGTGCTCACCGTCGACTTCGACCTCCTCGCTTGCAAAGCAGAACCTGAAACATTCATCGCAGTAACAACATAGGTCACAACCGATCCGGCGAGTGTATCGAACCCCGGGAAACCTAGATTACCTGGCGATAAGCGCAACACTTCTTCCCCCATAACCGGATCCTGCGGCTGCGCGCAAGTACACCATCGGGTCCCAGAATTAACGCCGAGTTTGTAAAGCTTTTCTCCATTGCGTTCCGCAATACCGGCTACTGGATGCATACCTAGCCTATTGGCAGCACGACACCACGCCTCGGTCGAAGATCCTGCCGGAATGATGTCCGCCAGCAATCGCGCTTCAGCACGAGTGTGAAAGACATAGCCAGTATCACACAGCTCCGGCAATACCATGATCAGCAGCCTTTTCCTTTTGCGTGATGCCGCGCGTCACATTTCTCTCGTAGGATCAAACTGGTTCGATCAAATGTCTGGATCCATCCATACATTTTTGAACGAATGCCAATTCTGCCGTGGGTTGCGAAGGCCCCTGACGCGCGGGTGATAACAAACGTTGCCACGCGCCAAAGTCAGAATCGGGATGACTGGTAGATCATTCATGATGATCGAATGGGCATCTCGATACAGTTCGAATCGTTGCTTGTCTTCTTGAGTTCGCCTGGCGTCGTCCAAAAACTGATCTACATACGTATTACAGTAATATCCCGCGTTAAATCCGCGTGGCGACTTGTTCCTGGAATGCAGTACCTGCTCCAGCCAAACATCACAGGACATGCCCCAGCTCATCTGCGAGACGCCTGCTCCCTCCCGCAAACCGGACCGCCATTCGTTGCAATAGGAAATCCAGTCTTCTGTCCACACAATCTCGGCACCAAACCCAATCGCCGAAAGACTCTTCGCCAGATACTCGCAAATTCGAACGGAATGCCCACATCCAGCTTTTGCCGACATGATGCGCAATCGCCAGTCCGATGGGATGCCCGCGTCCCTTAGAAGCTGCCGGGCAAGCTCGGGGTTGAATTCATAAGGAAATCTGTACCCTTCATCGAAGGCCGGCGAAGCAGGTGGCAGCATGCCGGATGCGACGGTGGTATGTCCGCGGAAGATTTCTTTGCTTAGCTTCTCCCGATCAATCGCATAGGCGACGGCGCGACGCACTCGAGCGTCGCTGAGGACCGGATCGCGCATATTGAAAATGAAATACCAGACATAGGGTACCTGGCCTTCTAGGACGACGAATCCGCGCCGTTCTAATTCGTCGAGATCGCTCCCCTCTAGGCCGTAGGCCAGATCGGCATCGCCGTTGAGCAATGCGTTGTACCGATCTTCAAGGTTTGGATACGGCTTGTACTCGAGGCCGTTCAACCTGGATGCCCCTCCCCAGTAGTCGTCATTGCGAACCAGCCTGACTCCGCTGCCGTGGGGCGTCGAAAAGCGACTGTCGAAACGGAATGGGCCGGTGCCCGGTGCATGGTCGGCAATGCCTGAGTTGCCGTGCTTTTTCAGTGCCTCTGGGCTGATGAAGACATGCGCGCCCGGTGCGTCCTCCTGCGTCATGTAGCGGAGGAATTCGGGGAAGGGCTCCTTCAGCGTGAGGAGGATCGCCAGCGGCCCCACGACCTTCACTGATTCGAGCGCTTCGAGACCGATCCGGTTGTAGTCCGCTGCCACGGGCGAATACTGCGGCGCCTCAGGATTCCACATACGTTCTATGTTGAACCGCACGGCCTCCGCATCGAATAGGGTTCCGTCGTGGAACCGCACGTCCTCCCGCAAGTGGAATAAATATTCCAGACCGTCCTCGGAGATCTCGACCGAAGTGGCGAGCGCGGGGATAAGTCGCGTCGGACTGGCTGCCTCATCCTCCAGATCGTCCTCATACAAGCTCTCGAATATCTGCTGGACGACTCTGCCTGTATTCCAACCACCAAACGAGGCGGGCGGATCGATCGCGTCCACCTCCCAGTCAAGAGCAACGCGAAGAACAGAGTGAGCGGTGCTTTCAGATGCCGTCATAATGCTTGCCTCGTGCAAATTTGAAAATTTGAAATCGTTCAGTTGGCCCCCCAGGCCAGAACCTGATCGGCGACTTGGTTATCGATACGCGTCCTTCCAGGAACCACCGCCGGATGCGTTGATAGGCGTGCCCCTCGCTGATCGATCGCTCCCCAGCGAGACCCCGCACCCTGTTGTTTACCACGCGACGAGACCGTAGGGTTTCCTGCAGCTTCGCGATCCTGCTGTTCTGTCGGCATCCAAACCGGTAACGCGAACTGGCCGCGGGCTTCGGTTCCGCATTATGAATGGGAGCACGAGATGCTGGATCACCTTGTTCTTCTTGCCTATCGGACCTCCGATGCCGACGCGATCGGCCTTTGCGGACATGAATCTCTCCTATTTCAATGTATAAAGGGCACCAAGAGGCACCTTGCCGGCCGGAAGGGAGGTGCAGTGCTCACCGTCGACTTCGACTCTGTAGGTTTCAGGGTCCACCGTTACCTTCGGAGCCTTGTCATTCCAAAGCATGTCTCTCTTCGATAGGTTTCGTGTTCCGGACACCGGCAGGCAGCGTGCGCGCAGCTCCAGCTTTCCGGCCACGTCGCGGTCTATAGCTCCCTGAGACATGAAACGCACCGAAAGCGATTGGGCAGCGCGCCCGAACCAGCCCCATTGTGGGCGGTAACGCAGCGGCTCGCAGCAATTAAGAGAGGCGTTCGCCTCACCCATGACCGCCATCACCGGAAAGCCCGACTTGAAAACAGCCTCCGGTTTGATGCCAAACAGCCCCGGTTTCCAAAGCACGAGATCGGCAAGCTTCCCCGGCTCGAGCGAGCCGACAAATTTTTCCACCCCTAACATACGCGCGGGGTTGATGGTGTATTTGGCGATGAACCGTTTAATACGCGTGTTGTCGTTGCCGCGACCGCTGTCCTCGGGGAGAGCGCCCCGCTGCATCTTCATGCGTGATGCGGTCTGCCAAGTACGGGTTATGGTTTCGCCGATGCGTCCCATCCCTTGGGAGTCCGAGCCAATGGCGCTGATCGCGCCGATATCATGCAGTACGCCTTCGGCCGCGATGGTTTCGTGGCGGATCCGGGATTCAGCGAAGGCGATATCCTCCGGCAATCTCGGATTAAGGTGATGACTGACCATTGCCATGTCGAAATGCTCATCGAATGTATTGACCGTATAAGGATTAGTCGGATTGGTGGACGAAGGCAGGATGTTCTCGTTCCCACAGACCTTGACGATGTCGGGAGCGTGACCCCCGCCGGCGCCTTCGACGTGATAGGCGTGAATGGTGCGGCCATCGATCGCCTTCAGGGTTCGTTCGAGGAACCCAAACTCGTTGAGCGTGTCGGTGTGCAACTGGATTTGCACATCCGCTTCGTTAGCAGCTAGCAGCGCCGAATGGATCGCGGCGGTTGTGGCGCCCCAATCCTCGTGAATCTTCAGCCCTGCGGCCCCTGCCTCCAGTTGCTCGATCAGCGGCTTGGGGCTGTCCGAGGCCGCCTTCCCGAAGAAGCCAAAATTGAGCGGAAACGCCTCCGCTGCCTGGAGCATATATCCGAGGTTGACAGTGCCAGTAGAGGCAATCGGAACGGTGGTGGCGCCAAGTCCGCCTCCGAAAAGGGTGGTGATGCCACTGGCCAGCGCCTCTTCGCATTGGCCTGGATCGATGAAATGGACGTGGCAGTCAACGCCCCCGGCGGTAACAATCAGGCCCTCCGCCGCGCGAACGTCCGTGTTGGTACCGACGATCAGTTTCGGGTCCACTCCGTCCATAATCCGCGGGTCGCCGGCCTTGCCGATCCCTGCGACCAGGCCATCTTTGATCCCTATGTCGGCCTTGATGATGCCCAGGACCGGGTCGATGATCGTGGCGTTCGTTATCACCAAATCGAGTGCGCCGTCTGCCGCCGTGATATGGCCATGACAGCCAGAACCCACTCTCAAGGTTTTTCCAGCCCCGAAGACGAGCTCGTCGCCCGGAACCAGGAGGTCCCGTTCGACCTCTGCCCAGAGATCGGTGTCGGCGAGACGGACGCTGTCTCCCGTTGTCGGTCCGTACAGCTCAACATATTGACGGCGCGACAGCATCTTAGACATCGTGAGCTCCCCTGAACCCTTCGGCTGCCGCGCGTGCAACCGCCCTGCGCTTCACCTCCGGATCGTCCAGCACACCATCGGTCAGGTTGTTGAGCCCTTCGACGCGCCGCTCGCCGCCGATGGCGACTAGGTCGACGGTCTTCTCGTCCCCTGGCTCAAAGCGCACAGTAGTTCCCGCTGGAATGTCGAGACGGAAGCCGAACGCTGCGGCCCGGTCAAACTCCAGCTCAGGGTTCACTTCGAAGAAGTGGAAATGGGAGCCGATCTGGATGGAGCGGTCGCCAAAGTTGCGAACGACGACACGGGTCGTCGCACGACCGCAATTGATCTCTATTCCTTCTTTCGCCAGGCGATAACAGCCAGGCTTGTCCTCTTCATCGGCGTTCTGGGGCAGGCCAAGAGGATCGTGGACGCAAACGAGCTTCTGACCGTCCGGAAACATCGGCTCGATCATCAGCATTTCCAGAAGCGGCACGACGCCCGACTGAACGTCCTCGGATTGCAATACGGTTCGGCCGAAGGCCATCAACTCAGAGACCGATCTTCCTCTCCTGGCCTCTTCGTGCATGGCGTCGGCTATTACCGCTCTGGCCTCTGGCAAATTCAACAGCATGCCCTCAGCCCGACGGCGCCGGGCCATTTCTGCAGCGACGAAAATCAGCAGTCTGTCGCTTTCCCTGTTGGTCAAATACACGTGAGGCCCTCGCCCATTTCGAAGTCGTTTTTCGGATGATCAGAGGCTTATGTGAGCCGCGATCTTTTCGTGGGTATCGGGGTCCCTCGTGTTTCCGGATCCCGATATCTCGCCCTTATCCAGGAGGACATATCTGTCGGAAACGGCGCGGGTGAACGGAATGTTCTGTTCAACGAGCAAAACGCCGAGACCCGAGCGATCCCTCTCCGTCTTGATGATCTTCACCAGGTTGGATATGATCGAAGGCTGCAGGCCTTCGGTTATCTCGTCGATCAGCAGCACTTTAGCCTCGACGGCGAGGGAGCGTGCCATCAGTAGCATCTTCTGTTCGCCGCCACTGAGCGTGCCGGCTTTTTGCTGCAAGCGCCGGAGGAGAAACGGAAAGCAACGGCCCATTGTCTCCTTTGCGTCGTTCCAGCTCACGGAGCCACGCAACGACAGGCGAATATTTTCCTCCACCGTAAGGTCCTGAAACAACGCCTTTTCCTGCGGTACGTAGGCCACGCCAAGCCGGGCAATCTCATGAGGCCGGCTGTCGCCGATGGGATGCTGCGCCATTGCGACGGAGCCTGAAAATTTCGGCAAATACCCCATGATCGACTTGAGAAGCGTACTCTTTCCCATGCCGTTCTTGCCGACAACGGCGACGATTTCGCCGCTGGCGATCTGCAAGTCGAGGTTTCTTATTACCGTTGCCTGTCCATATCCGCTGCTTAGACCATTCACAGTGAGCACTGCTTCTGTCACGATCCAATCCTCCTCAATGCCCGGACCCGGCATAGACTGTTTTGACGAGCTCTGAATTCACGACCTCATCGACCGAGCCGTTAAGAACAATCCGGCCTTGGTGCAGAACGATCACCCGAGAAGAAATGTCGCGGACAAAATCCAGGTCGTGCTCCACGAGCAGGATGCAGAGTTGCTCTGTTGTGGCGAGTTCGGTCAGGATCGTTCCGATCAGTGTGCGTTCAGTCTTGGTGAGACCTGCCGTGGGCTCATCCAGCAGGATAACCTTTGGCTCGAGAGCCAATACCATGGCCAGTTCGAGCGCCTGCTTCTTTCCGTGCGACAGCAGTTGTGCAGGCACGTCCAGATCACTGTGCAGTCCCGTGGCCCGGACGACATGCAGGGCGGAAGGTGGAAGTTGACAAACACCGGATTTCTTCCACTTGGACAAAGGGTCTAGGCGCGCCCGTGCTATCTGAAGGCACTCACCGACTGTCAAGGTGTCGAAAACGTTGGCCATCTGGAACTTGCGCCCAACACCGAGACGCACGCATTCTTCAGGCGGGCGATGAGCGATATCCTGCCCACCGATCGAAATCGTGCCGCCGCTGCGCTTTGAGCCGTCGGCGATGCAGGTCATCAGGGTGGTCTTGCCGGCACCGTTCGGTCCCACAAGACTGACGATCTCGCCATACGTGGCTTCGAAGTCGATGCCTGACAGCACCTCGAGGCTGCCGAACCGCTTCTCGACCCCACTCACCACAAGCGCCGGTCCAGCCACAACAATGTTGCGTTCGATTCTAGGCGCCTTGCACAATTGGAGTTGGGAGTATTGCTCCGGCTGGGCTTTGCGGGTGCGACCGCGAAGCCAGTTGGCGGCATTCGAAACCAACGGCAGGATACCACGCGGGAGGGCCACGATGACCGAAACAAAGACTATTCCGATCACAAGTTTCCACACGAAGGGAAAGTCGCCCTGCAGGTGCGCACTGGCATAATCGATGATGATTGTTCCGATCACCGGGCCGAACAGCGTGCCTCGCCCGCCCAATGCGACCCAGATCAGTAGCTCGGTTCCGAACGTGAAGCCGGCGATTTCAGGTGCAACCACCATCGTATAATTGGCGTAGATCCAGCCAGCGATCGCGCCGATTGCAGCACAGATCAGAAAGACCAGCGCCTTGATCTTGGACGTGTTCAATCCGAGATACTTGCACCGCTGCTCATTTTCCCGGATTGCGATTAAAAGCCGTCCGGCGTCGCTGCGCGTGTACATCCAGGCCCCTGTCGTTAGTACGACCAGCCAGACCCCGACGGCCCAGAACCACGCCTCGGTGCTGAGGGGGATGGTGTCGAAGCCGGTGAGGCCACTGCTCGAGCCGGTATATGTGCCACCGGAAAATAGAAGCTGCGTGACCACGATCGGCAGGACTAGGGTGATCACCGACGCATAAAGTGCCGACGCCCCATGCCAGAAAGCCAGGAATGCCACCAGTCCCGCCAACGCGACCGCGACGGCCATGCCGATCAGGACAGCGGCAAATGCATATTCAGGCGAAAAGCCGCCATAGGTGAAGACCAATGCCGTTGCGTAGGCGCCGGCCGCGAAGAACGCCGACTGGCCGAAGGTCAGGACTCCGAGATAGCCCCATAGGATATCGACCGACAGCGCCATTGCGGCGTAGATCATCGACCTCACCAGCACGTTCACGGAATACGCGTCCATGAAGAATGGTGCGGCACCGACGCCGATCAGAACGATCGATGCTGCAAACACCACCTTGGTCAGCGGGCGGACCTGGAGTCGTTGAATGGAACTGCTTCCCAATTCCTTCACGTTTGCGTCACTCATAAGAAAATCCCTGCGGACGGATACGAAGTATGACAGCGGCCAGCGCGGCGATCGTCATGCCTCCGAGCACCGAACCGAAATAGTTACTTACAATGACTTGGGCGCCGCCCAGGACAACGCTGGCAAAGGCCAAGCTGTAGAGCGAAGAACCCGAGACGAGAACGAGCATGAAGGCGCTAATCAGCCAGGCGACGCCCATGTTTGGATCAACGCTGGACAGGGGCGTTATAAGAGCTCCCGCCACCGCCGCCAGACCGGAGCCGAGCGTGAACGTGATGGAGCGGACGAGGCCGCTGTTGATGCCGAGCCCCCGCGCGAGGTCCTCGTTCATGATGACCGCGCGTGTGGACAGGCCTAGTGATGTGCCCCGCAGCGCTGCCGTCAAGCCGAGGCCGAGCAACAACGCAAGGGCAGTCAGGACTAGTCGATAGGTCGAGTAGGGCTCGCCAAGGATGCTGATCACGCCTCTAATCGGAGGTTCGGCGAAATGGACGCCACGATCGAAGACCAAGGTGATGGCCTGCCCGATGATAATGCTTAGACCCCATGTAGCCAGAATAGCATCAAGGGGGCGATTGTAGAGTGAGCGCACCACAACGCGCTCCATGCCGAAACCAACGATTCCGCCAAACACCGCCGCCAAGGGTATACCGATCCAGGGATTTAGGCCCAGCGCGGTGGCGATCACGGCAGCGTAACCCCCAATCGTCAACAGTCCGCCATGAGCGAAGTTAATGAGCTTCATGACGCCAAACACAAGAAGCAATCCCGAGGAAACGATGTACAAGATTGCCGCAGTCGTTATGATATCAAGCAGTACCGGAACCATCTAAGTTCTCCGACATTCTGTGGCGTGCTGTATTGATCTCGCGATTGACAGATGACGAAAGGCATTTCGTCCATAACCACGTCTGGCGGATCAACACAGCATCGCCACTATTGGCGGTTCAGTAGGAAAAGGCGACGGAGAGCGCCGTCTGTTCCGATCACAAATTGGGGCACTGCTCGCCCGGATCCACATTGGGGTGGGACTTGATGATCGTGGTATCGCCCTGAGCGTTGACCTGAGCGAGATACATCGTCAGCGGAGCATGACGTTGCTTTGACATCTGTACGGCGCCTCTGGGACCATCAAAAGTTACTTCGCTCAGAGCCTTTACGACCGCATCCGTATCTGTCGTCCCAGCCTTCTTGACCGCCAGGGCGTAGGAATAAATAGCGTCGTATTGCGGCACCGAAAGTTCATTTGGCGTTTTTGCCTCTGCACCAAATTTGTCATTCAGAGCTTTTATGAACTGCGCATTTTTCTCAGATTTGATGCTGGTGTAGTACGAGCCGCCGAGATAAATTCCTTCCGCATCAGGCCCCAAGGTCTTTGCAGTACCTTCATCGAGTGCGTAGCTACCATACTTGGCCGTGAGGCCGGCCGCCCTAAACTGTTTTGTGAATGTTACATTTGGCGCACCGGCCGCCGTGGAAGTTATGATTACGTCCGGATTGGCGTCGCGGATCTTACTGATGATCGCCGTCCAATCATTTGCGTCGATCGGATTATATTCTTCTCCGAGGACCTTACCACCTTTTTCTGTGATATACTTATTAGTATACCCAAGCATACCCCGCCCGAATGCATAGTCGTTTCCAACAAGGAAAAATGTCTTCGCGCTCTGATCCTTCATGAAGTAGTCTACCATGAGAGACACCACTTGCTGCGGCACCCATCCGTTGATGTGCTGATATTTGTTACAGGAACCTCCTTCATAGAAGGAAGTGTAAATGTACGGGATCTTCCCTCTAGTGATGATCGGCAGGCCCGCGTTTCTGGCCGCGCTCGGCTCCGATGAAATTATTACGTCGACTTTCTTTTGGTACACGAGAGAGTCGTACGCCTTCTGAGCTCCTGCGGCACTCGATGCACTGTCGGCAAGTTCGATGACAAGCTTTCTGCCCAACACCCCTCCCGCACCATTGATTTCAGAGACTGCAAGTTCCGTCGCCTGGATAACGGCCGGAGCCGTGATGCTGTTTGCACCGCTCAATCCCAATGGAAAACCCAACACGATCGGCTTATCTTCCGCGACTGCGGCCCCAGTCCACAGGGCAGTTACGGCAAGCAAAACGGAAATCTTCTGCATCAACATTTTCATCTGCGTTCCCCTTGTGATTTTTTACCGCTCAAAGTGCCAGATGACATCGCTCCCAGAGCGGACGGCAAGCGTCGGCCTGGTGAAATGATGTCGACAATTTTGAGAATGGAGATTAACCAACGCTTCCGCGCTTCCAGGGTGTGTCCCTGCGCGTTGGGCGTGGTTTAGGGTGGCTATCCCGCCACCGTTTAAATGTTGGCACATATGCAAAAGCACGTCAATGGCTAGATTGATGTCAACGATTAGATTTCAGGGGAGGGCTGCACCGGGACGTCCATGCTCCCAGAACCATATCTGGTCAGGGCAGGATCACTTGGCCTTGTACGCTTTCCTAAAGTGTGACATCGGGCTAAGCCTCATTCCCGGTTCCCGCGCGTCCGGCGCACGCTGGCGCTAAATGTCGACGAGGTTGACCGTTTCTTGAAGTGCCGAGCCTGACGCGTGCGGCCTTAACCACTGCCATCCCAGGGGCCCTGCCCTTCGGGATCATACGGCTGAGGTCGGCAAGATCGACACCGAACATGGCGTCATCGCAATCCGTCCTCGACGGCGCGCTATGCCAAGGTCTTGAACGGCTTCATCCGGCGGACAAAAGCCTGCTCGATCGGCTGAAGCCTGAGGGGTCCTACCCAATTGAGTTAGCGTCGCCATTTCGGCAAGAGTGAAGTGGCAGACATCGAGGCACGGCACGGCGCATGGGCGATGAACGGTCATCTCGGACGCCACGAGCTCCGCAGCGCGATAGAGTTGTGCCAAACCGCCCTGCTTAGTACATCATGGCGCTGCAAAGTACCTCACCATCAGCCCCAGGTCCCTCTCATAGTGCGGGGCGGCGGCCGCGGCTGGCTCGATCGAACAGAACGATCTCGAACCGGGATGCCGCTGGCGCCGCCGAGCGCCTCGCTGTGGCCGATCGCTGAATGCGGTAGAACCAATGATCATGGGTAGTGTGCTGAGAGTTCTGCAAATTCGCTGAGAGAGGGCGGTCATGGCAGGCTGGTGATTGTTCACGTCACCTGATTCCCGCGAAGGAACGCCACCATGACCAAGACCGAAGACAAATCCGCCATAGCTGGCGTCAAAGACATTCTGCTTTCGAACCCGGATGGGCTGCACGAAGTGATCCGCGCGGTGATGCAGGAGGTGCTCGAGGCCGAGATGGACGAGGCGATGGGTGCTTCGAAGAGCAAACGCACACCGGAGCGTCTTGGCTATCGCTCTGGCTATTACGGCCGCACGCTTGTCACCCGTGTCGGCAAGCTGGCGCTGCGGGTTCCGCAGGACCGGCAGGGGCGCTTCTCCACCGAGCTGTTCGAGCGCTACCAGCGTTCCGAGCGGGCCTTGGTGGCGACGCTTGCGGAAATGTACGTGCAGGGCGTTTCGACCCGCAAGGTCAAGGCGATCACGGAAGAGCTGTGCGGGCATGCCTTCTCGGCCTCGTCGATCTCGGCCATCAACAAGCGCCTGGACGAGAGCCTGAAGGCCTTCGCCGAGCGCCCGCTGCAAGAGCCCTTTGCCTATCTCATCCTCGATGCCCGCTACGAGAAGGTGCGAGGCCGGCATCGTCATGAGCCAGGCGGTGCTGATCGCGGTCGGCATCGACTGGGACGGCCGGCGCCAGATCCTGGCGGTGGAGATGGCCAATCGCGAGAGCCGCTCGGCCTGGAAGGACTTCCTCGTCGCGCTCAAGGCGCGCGGCCTCAGGGGCGTCGAACTGGCCGACGACCATGCCGGCCTGGTCGCGGCGATCGGCGAGGTGATGCCGGAAGCGGCCTGGCAACGCTGCTACGTGCACTTCCTCAGGAACGCGCTCGATCATCTGCCGAGGAAACATGGCGACGACTGCCTGCAGGAGCTCAGATGGCTCTACGACCGGCGCGATCTCGCCGAAGCCAAGGCCGATCTTGCCGCGTGTGCCACATGGTCGGGCCGCTATCCGCGGCTGACGACGTGGGTGGAGGAGACCATGGAGGGCACGCTGACCTTCTTCCGCCTGCCGCGCCAGCACCACAAGCACCTGAAGTCGACCAACATGCTGGAACGCCTCAACAAAGAGATCAGGCGCCGCACCTATGTCGTGCGCATCTTTCCCAACGCCGAAAGCTGCCTGCGCCTGGTCAGGGCGCTGGCCGTCGAAACCAATGAAAACTGGATGGAGGCCAACCGCTACATCAACATGGACGACCTGCGCGAGCACAAGAAGCTCGCTCTGCGCCAAGCCGCATGACCAGCCTCATGGCCGCCCCTTTTGCAGAACTTGACGCACGCAACCTGATCACGCTCGCCGTTACGCGGTGCCTGCAGGCCGCGCCGAGCTCTTCTGAACGACACCCAAGCCTTGTTCACTCCAGCGTGGTACGAGGTCCGAAGACGGCGGGTGTGCTCCGTTTTGCATGCGAACCTTATATAAACCTCCAGATTCGAATTGACCGCAAAAGGAAGCTCGGCGCGCGAGAATCGCCGCATCGGATCGCTGCATCGGATTAGGCCTAGCAAGCTTAATGTGTTGTATCGGTGAAAAACAGCGCAACCGCCATTGCGCGATTGCTGACGCGGAGCTTATCGTACAAATTTCTGAGATGGTACTTAACTGTGTTTTCAGAAATGCCTGTCTTTGCCGCGATCTCTTGATTAGTCCAGCCATTGGCTAGTACTGCGAGTAATTCCCGTTCGCGCGTCGTTAAACGTGACAACGGCGTTTCATTAATTTTTGAGATATCTATGGACGGTACGCAGATGCGACCGTTAGCGACCGCAGCCACCGTGTCGAACAGAATGCCGGGACCGTCGAACTGATAGCAGAAGCCGTGGGCGCCGAGGCGTACACACTGCTTCAGAATGCCCATATCGTGATCCTCGGAGAAGATGACCACGCGCGTCGCGAACTGCCGACGACGAAGTTCGATCAATAGTTCGCCTGCATTCATATCGGATAATTTCCAGCCAAGGATTGCGACGTCGAAGGCCGTCTGCGTCTCCTCCAATGCTTTCAGAAACGCCGTGCCGCTGTGAATGCCGGCGATAAAGTCGAAACGCTCATCGCGGCTGATGATGTCGCGTAAGGCCGAGATGACTAGCTGATTGCGCTCGGCAATCAGTACCCTTTTCGGCCATGGCGGCTTTTTGACGGGACCGCCATGCATCGATCAACCGCAAGCTTCGAGAGCAACCGACCGCCCGGCCGCACGGGAGGCCGCGGTGAAAGTGTTGGCCATCAGCAGTGCAATCGTCATCGGCCCCACGCCGCCGGGCACGGGCGTTATGGCGCCTGCCTTTGTGGCCGCTTCTCCATAAGCCACGTCCCCAACCAGGCGGCTCTTGCCGTTCATCCCGGCGGAAATGCGGTTGATGCCGACGTCAATCACGGTCACGCCGGGCTTGATCCAGTGCGCCTTGATCATTTCAGGTTTACCAACAGCTGCCACGAGGATGTCGGCGTTTCGGCACAGCTCCGGCAGGTTCTTGGTGCAGCTGTGTGCGATGGTCACGGTGGCGTTGGCCTTTAGCAGGAGGTTGGCCATCGGCTTGCCTACTATGTTGGAGCGACCGACAACCAAGGCATTCATCCCCGACAGATCACGGCCGTGCACGCGCTCAATCAAAAGCATTGAGCCGGCCGGTGTGCAGGGCACGAAGGCGGTGTCGAGTTCACCCGTGCCGAGCTTACCGACATTGATGAAGTGGAAACCGTCGACATCCTTCTCCGGAGCAATCGTCTGGGTGACACGGCTGGAATCGATATGATCCGGCAAGGGCAACTGTACCAGGATGCCATGGATCCTAGAATCGACATTGAGCTTTTCGACCAGCGCGACCACTTCTTCCTCGGTCGTCTGCGTCGGCAGCGCGTGCTCGGTCGAATGGAAGCCGCACTCGTTGGCCGCCTTCGCTTTAGACGCGACATAGACTTTACTCGCCGGATCCTGGCCGACTATGACGACACTTATACTCGGAACCACGCCGGTTTCCGCACTCAGCTGGTTGACGGCCACCTTGAGCTTTGCAAGCACTTCCGCTGCAGCCGCCTTGCCGTCGATTATCTTTGACATGTTCACACTCCTTTGGTCCTGTCTTGCTCAGAACAGGCCTTCGATCTGGCCCTGTTCGTTGAGGAAGATCTTTTCCGAAGACGGGGACTTGGGAAGCCCCGGCATCGTCATGATCTCGCCGCAGATGATGAC
>NZ_JAIUHK010000062.1:0-23350 GCF_020165075.1 Mesorhizobium sp. CA4 | reverse complement strand
CCCATCCGAGCAACCCTCGTCTTTTAATCGCACGAAAGGGCGGGCCACCGATCTCCGCCTCGGAACATGACGTCTAGGCCACTCGCCCGTATCGAAGGCCCGGCGAGCCGCCGAAACTGCGGCGTCGACATCCTCCACCGCACCCGCGCCGACTTGCTGGATGATGTCTTCAGTCGCGGGGTTGATGACATCAAACATCCGACCTTGCACGGGATCGGTCCATTTCCCGTCGATATACAACTGGCTTCTCATGAAGATCATCTCCAAAATCTGACGAGTGATGACGCCATGACCATAACTTCATCCATATTCAGCTCGGACGTCTGGCAGATCTGATTGCAGCGGCCATCGATGCGTTTGGTTTCAATTTTTTTGAGTTGTCGCACTTGTTCGGACAAATAACCGCCCCTCTTTGTCGCTTACAAACGAAGTTCTAAGCTCGATGAGTTCAAGCCCGCTGGTAGATTGGATCCTAGCCGAGACGAAGGAAGTATAACTTGGAGAGCAGAGTAGAGCGTTCCTAGCTTGCACGCCCTCCTCTGCCAAATAGTAGCACTGCTGGGTCTATATCTTCGTTCGCTCTGCCTTCGGATCGTACATGGGGCGAAGCGATGCCTCGGCTTCGTATCGAACGCCAGCGATCTCGATTTCGTAGTCCGACGCGAGAACTTGGTCCTCGCTTTCACCTTCGCAGGGCACGTATCCCATGCCAATCGCGCCACCAAGATAGTGGCCGTAGTTGCCGGAAGTAATGATCGAGACGATTTTGCCGTCGCGGACCAACGCCTCGTTATGGAAGAGCAGAGGCGTGGGGTCCTTCAATCGGAACTGGAGCATTCGGCGCTTCAGCCCCTCCTGTTTTACCCGCAACACTGCATCGCGCCCGATAAAATTACCCTTATTCACCTTGACGGCAAATCCAAGTCCAGCTTCCAGAACATGATCCTCATCAGTTATGTCATGGCCGAAATGCCGGAAGCCTTTTTCGATACGGCAACTGTCGAGCGTGTGAAGACCGCAGAGCTTCAAGCCGAACTCCTGGCCAGCTTCTTCGATTGCCTCGAAGACATGTGCTGTCTGGTCGCTGGAGACATAAAGCTCCCAGCCTAGTTCACCGACATAGGTTACGCGATGCGCACGCGCGAGACCCATGCCGATTTCGATTTCTTGCGCGGTGCCGAACGGGAAAGCTTCGTTGGAGAAATCATTCGGACTGACGCGGCTGATGACAGCACGGGCCTTCGGTCCCATCAGAACCAGAACGGATTCGGCGGCCGTTATGTCTGTGATGACGGCAAACTCTTCGCTCTTGATCTGTTTGCGCATCCAAGCGAGATCGCGCTGCAAGGTAGCGCCGGGGACGACGGCAAAGAAGGCTGTGTCCGACAAGCGGGTGATGGTCAGATCGCTCTCGATGCCGCCCCGTTCATTCAGCATTTGTGTATATACTATCTTGCCAGGAGCGACATCCATCTGATTGGCGCAAACGCGTTGCAAGAAGGCCAGCGCGTCGCTGCCCTCGATGCGTATCTTTCCAAAAGACGTCATATCGAACAGGCCGACGTCATTGCGGATCGCCAGATGTTCTTCTTTCTGATTCTCGAACCAGTTCTGCCGTTTCCAGCTGTAGCGGTATTCGCGCTCCTGGCCTTCCTTGGCGAACCAGTTGGCGCGTTCCCAGCCAGCGACTTCGCCAAACACAGCGCCGCGAGCCTTCAGGTGCTCATGCAGGGGCGAGCGGCGCACGCCGCGCGACGTTGCCATCTGCCGATAGGGAAAATGGTCGGCGTAAAGCAGGCCGAGCGTTTCCGAGACGCGCTCCTTGAGATAGCGACGGTTCTTCTGGAACGGTTGGGCGCGACGGATATCGACCTCCCACAGGTCGAACGGCGGCTCGCCGTCGTTCATCCACTGCGCCAGCGCCATACCCGCTCCGCCTGAGGAGACGATGCCGATGGAATTGTAGCCGGCGGCGACCCAGTAGCCCTTCAACTCCGGCGCTTCGCCAAGATAGTAGCGGTCATCGGGCGTGAAGCTTTCGGGACCGTTGAAGAAGGTGTGGATACCCGCTGTTTCCAGCATTGGCATGCGGTTGACCGCCTTCTCCAGGATCGGCTCGAAATGCTCGAAATCCTCAGGCAGCTGGTCGAAGCAAAAATCCTCGCGTATGCCATCCATGCCCCATGGCTTGGCCTTCGGTTCGAAGGCGCCGAGCAGCATCTTGCCCGCATCTTCCTTGTAGTACGCGCATTCATCTGGAACGCGCAGCACAGGCAGGCGGGCAAGGTCAGGAATTGCCTCGGTGACGATGTAGAAGTGCTCGCAGGCATGCAGCGGCAGCGTGACCCCGGAACGGCTGGCAAGATCCCGTCCCCACATGCCGCCGCAGTTGACAACATGATCGGTCTCGATCGTGCCCTGTTCGTCGCCCTGCATCCAGGAAACGCCGGTGACACGGCCGTCACGGTCGTGCACCGCGGTAACCTTGACGTTCTCGATCGCCTTGGCGCCAAGCTGGCGTGCGCCTTTGGCCAACGCCATTGCGATATTCGCCGGGTCGCACTGACCGTCGAGAGGCAGGTGCACTGCTCCGAGCACATCGGAGACATTGAGATGAGGATAGAGGTTCTTGACCTCCTGCGGAGAGATTTCGTGAACATCGATGTCAAAGGCACGGGCCAGGCTGGCCTGACGGTAAATCTCTCCCTTGCGCTCTTCCGTCAGCGCCACAGTGATCGAACCGTTTTGGCGCATCCCGGTGGCAATGCCGGTCTCCGCTTCCAGCTTGACATAGAGGTCGGCCGAATATTTCGCCAGTCGCGTCATGTTCTGCGAGGCCCGCAACTGGCCGATTAGTCCAGCGGCGTGCCATGTCGTTCCAGAGGTCAGCTGCTTGCGCTCGAGTAGCACGATGTCCTTCCATCCCAGCTTGGCGAGATGATAGGCCACAGAGCAGCCGGAAATGCCGCCGCCGATAATGACGACACGAGCCTTGGTGGGAATGTTGGTCATTTCTATTTCCGAATTCTAAACCTGAGTACGGGCGGTCCGGCCACGACAAAGCGTCGTATACGAAGACCGGGGATTGGAAAAAGAGCTGCCGTTGAAATCGATTCAACGGCAGCAGTTGGGCCTTTGGGAGCCTAGGGAGAACGAAGCTGTAAGCACCGGGACGGCCCTCTTGCCCTAAGTTGGCTGAACCGTCTGGATCGCATTGCCGCATGAACGGCCATTATTATGTCCCGCCTTTCTCGCCTCACAACACGCCGACCTGGGGTCGTGAGCTTTGGAAACAGCTCGGCGACCGTCTCGGCCTTGACGCCCGGTTTGCGACCAGGCGGGGACCTTCACCTTGGAGTCGACGAGCAGGGCCGGAACCTTCATACCGGGACATCCAATCCGGCAATGCCGGAACCTACGGCGTAATTCCCAACAAATGCAGCATCGATCCTTTACGACCATGAAAGCATTTTTGCAATGGTGAAAATTTTGGCCGATTTTTCATGACGACGACATTGTTAAAACACTGTCGGCTTGACGGAGCAAAGGAGGGAGCGAGGAACATTGTCTCCAGCGGCTCACAAGGGTAATCGTGCCACTGATTGAAAGGACTGAATATGCCGACCCGCGCCTTGCACCAATCCAATGGATCGAAAGAGGATCTTTCCACCGACGATGTCGGGTCGCAAATCCGGGAATTGCGTAAAGCGAAAGGAATGACACTTCAAGAAGTTGCAGGCGCCGCTGGAATATCAATAGGCCATCTCAGCCAAATTGAGCGCAACCAATCCAAGCTGCCGATAGGCACCTTGAAGAGAATCAGCACCACCCTGGGTGTCCAAATCAACTGGTTTTTTCACGCGCCAGATGTTCGAGGTGGCGAGAAGGATATCGTCGTCCGAGCAGACCAGAGGCGTAAGCTCACATTCACACAGCTTGGCATTCAGGAAGAGCTGCTTTTGCCCAATCTAAGTGGCCCGCTCGAAATGCTGATGAGCACTGTCGAACCCGGCGCAGACAGTGGCGACTACAGTCACGACGGGGTTGAGGCAGGCTTGGTCATAAGCGGCACGTTAGATCTTTGGGTGTCTGGTCAACATTTCGTCTTGCACACGGGCGACAGCTTCTCGTTCAAGAGTACGGAAGTCCATCGCTGCGCGAATTCCGGCCAAGAGCCTGCCAAGGTGGTGTGGGTCATAACCCCTCCACATTATTGAATATTATCCGGCTTCCTCCGATCTCGTCTCGTCCATATCGCTTTGAAAAATTGGCCCCTCATCGGGTGATTGCAAGCCTGCGCTTAGTGGAATGATCTCGCTGTCGAAGTCGACTCCTGGGCCGACGCGGAGCCGTTGCCGACAAATTCCACCGCCGAGAAGAATGAAAAACTTTTTTATGTGAAATTTTATTGCATTATTTTCACGGTGGGTAAATCTTGGCAACAACTGTGTCGCATAAAATCCCCCAGATTTGCCGGGGCGGGAGCAAAGACTGCCGTGGAGTTCGTCCGCCCGGACAAACGTCCGCCATGGCCCCACGCTTGTTTACGCATTCGGAGCGACTTGTGACTACCGCCAATCTCGTCCTGACCGTTTTCGTGCAAATCGGCCCGCGGAATCGCCGCCGCGATCTTGTCGGGCCGCATCACCAACATCCACCACGCGTTCCTGCCTTCCTTCAAGGGCGCGAATCCTAACAAGCAGGCCTGCGAGCGCGGCAGTCATGAGCTATTTCCGGGACATCTCGACGTTTGGGGGCTGCACATCCGGCCCGGTCGCGGCCTTGGAAAACATGCGCATCATCGAGGATGAACATCTTCTGGAAAATGCCGTCGCAATGGTGGAGCGCTGCCTGTCCAATCTGCGGTCGCTGATGGACAAGCACGCGGTGATCGGCGACGTAAGAGGCAAAGGTCTCTTTCTGGGCGCGGAACTCGTCGCAGACCGCGTCACCAAGGAGCCCCTTGACGAGAAAACTGTCCAGGCCGTCGTTGCCCAATGCCTCGCCCGGGGCGTGATCATCGGCGCTACCAATCGCTCGCTCTACGGCCTGAACAATACGCTATGCCTATCCCCTGCCCTTGTTGCATCAGCCGATGATATCGACCGGATCACATCGACCATGGATGGCGCGCTCACTCACGTACTTTCCTAATTTGGCTCGATCCGGTCTGTGTTCAAGTACCCGCATCACTATGCTGACGTTGGGCGACAGAGCACTAAAAATGATTAATCAGATTGAAAGCGCCTTATTTGCAATAATTGACCAATGGTCCGCCTAATATCAGAGGCATTTGCTCTTATTTTCCAAGGACAATAAGTAACCATATTGTAGGCGGCGACCGCTCAAATAGCGTTCGGATAAGGAGAAGCCCGTTGGATAAAGTTCGCGTGGGTGCCGAGGTCAATCGCGGCTTCATTGATGTGGTCGATGTTCACGTCGGCGGCGACGTCCACCGTATCGTGCTCGGCGGCGTCGGAAGCATTCCCGGTTTTACGGTGCGCGAAAAGATGGAGTATCTGCGGGACGAAGCGGACGGTCTGCGCAAGCTGCTTCTTCATGAACCGAGAGGCGGACATCCCTCACTCTATGCGGACATCATCGTGCCTCCGTCGATTGCGGGAGCTGCTGCAGGATACGTGATCATGGAGATGATGGGCTACCCGTACATGTCCGGCACCAATACAATGAGTGCGGCCATTGCGCTCCTGGAAGCTGGCTGCATACCGATGAAGGATGGGCCGACCGAGATCGCCCTCGAAGCGCCTGCCGGGTTGGTTAGAGTGACCGCAAAGGGCAAAGTACTGGGCATCCGTTACCAGTCGGACACACCATCGTTTCTCCACACCAGGAATCAGTCGGTGGACGTGCCCGGCATTGGAACTGTTCAATTCGATATAGCGTGGACCGGGGCATTCTACCCGCTCGTCAAAGCCTCCGATTTCGGCTTCAAGCTGGTTAGAGATGAGGAGGAGGCGCTCGTCAGGTTTGCGAAAGCGTTTCTCGCGGAAGCGCGCCGGAAGGTAAAAGTGGTTCATCCGGTTTTCGGGGATGAAGGCCCTTTGTCATTTGTCCAATTTGTAGGAGAGCCTGAAAAGGGTACGGAAGCGACTTTCGAGTGCCGCGGCTGCAACTATGTTTTCCCTGGCGACAGCGTCGTTCGATCCCCCGCTGGCGTACCGACCACGGCGATGCTGGTTCAGCTTTACGATCGGACAAAGCTGGCGCCGGGAGAAACGCTCAAGACCACATCGATTTTTGGAACATCCCTGAAAGCCACTTTAAGCGAAGAAATATCCTATCATGGGCTTGATGCGGTGCGCGTTCAGATCGAAGGGTCTGGCTGGGCCACCGCACAATCTCGGCTTGTGGTCGATTTCGATGACCCTCTGACCCCAAAGGACGGCTTGAAAAAAGTACTTCTCGAGCACTTCAAAGGCGAGCAATCTGGCGAAACCTGGCGCTTGAGCTAGAGGAGTAAAAGCAGTCTGCCTCGACCATTTAGCGGATCTTTAGACAAGTACTTCCGGCGTGTTGCCACTACATTTGCGGATTGAAAATTCGAGCCGGGCTGAGTCAACATTCAAGGGCCGTGGTCGCGGGCTACGCTTGATCAAAGCCAGCGGAAGCCAGCCGCTTGAGTGCTTCTTGGGCACTGACCCTGCGGTAGCTTTCCTGTACCAGATCATTGACCCTCAATATAGCGCGTCTATCTTTCGCCATCGCCCGGTCCTGGTCCGTGACGTCTCCGTCACGTTCCGTTATCCAGTGCAGGAATGTGTCTTCCGCCTCCTTGATCGGACGCCCTGTCAAGAACGAGATCCGATTTAACTTCAATTCGGAGATTGGCCGAAGCGTTTTCGTCGGATTGAATTCTGTGCGCTTATCCAATCCGGAGATCAGGACATCGGCATTGTCGACGCGCCCGGCGGAATAATAGAGGAACGCTGATGCAATGCGGTCGAACGCAGCATCCTCCTCCTTCGGACGATGAACAACGTGACGCATTGCTCTGTTCGGCACTGCCAACCTTTTAACTCCACGATCATTGATGGCGTCGAGAACCTCGCGGTGATCGTTTGTTTTCATAATGACTTCTCGCCTTGCGGGCCAGAAGTCATAATGAGCGTGTGGACCGTATCCCCGGCCAATGTGGAATGCATAAATCTAGTCGCCGGACCGCACGCTTAATCCGCGCCAGCGGATTGGCAGGATTCTGGGACGCCCGTTGCGCAGGCTGTGCGGCCTCGGCCGCAATGAGGTGAGGCGGCGCGTCGGCGACCTTCTTGCCTCGGTTCGGCTTGATAACGCCACCGCCGAGCAGAAGCCGCGTTCGCTATCTGGCGGCCAGCGGCAGCGAGCATCCATTGCGCGCGCATTTGCCGGCGCACCCAAGATTGTCGTGCTGGACGAGCCAACGTCGGCGCTCGATGTTTCCGTGCAGGCAACCGTGCTCAACCTGCTCAACGACCTGCAGCGCGACAATGATACGACCTATCTGTTCGTCAGCCACGATCTGAGAGTGGTCCGCTAGATGGCTGACAGGATCGGCGTACTTACTCTACCGCGGGAGACTGGTCGAGGCCGGTTCGTCCGAGCAGATTTTTCGCGGGCCCAATCATCCGTATACCAAGCTTCTTCTGTCGGCTCGTTGGACGACACCACCACGGCGAAAGCGCCGGCCCAACTTGATCTGGCCATCACACCAGAGATGTCGGGTTGCTCGTTTGCCGGCCGCTGTCCAGTCGCACTGCCCGATTGTGGAAAGGCGCAACCGCCTACTAGACAGTCCGGCAACGGGCACAGAATCGCCTGCTGGCGAGCCTCATCCGAAAGCTTAGAACTAGGCCCTACAGATGTCGCTGGCGCCTGAGCTTACCTCCTGATTCAAGCGCCTTCGTAGGACGCGGTTTACGGGTTGCTGTCCAACGAGTGGGTTCGTTTAAGCCCATGGCGTGATACCCAAGACAGCACGGCTATTCCGTGCTGAACCCTTTGCTTCGAACGAAGGCACCAAAACCAGCGCGCTGCTCGACGGAATACTGACGGGCTTTGTCTTCCGACCAACCATAAATCGGCGACGCGCCCCAACGGTCGACAGCGCGCTGCTCGATTGAGGGCTGCAGACGCGCTCTGCAGCGATCATAACCGTCGATCGAGATTATCGCCTTTGCATCGTCGAAACGTCCGGCATGGACCGTCATTTCCAGGGGAAGTCGGGGGGTCAGGGGCGTATCGTCCTTGCTCCACCCAAAGCAATAGGCTGCAAAAGGTATCACCTTGTCGGGAAGGCAAAGCCATTCCGACACCTTTTCCGGAAAATTGCGGATCTCGCTCAGAGGGCATCCCGCGAGACCGACGGCTTCCGTGGCGACGATGAACCATGCAAGCGTGATCGCCGCATCGCCGATAGAATTGAAAAACAGATCGAAATGGTCGTTTGGAAAAAGCCAATTTCGTTGCTCGAACAGGCTAAAAAGGCGTCGCCCGTTTGCGCAGAAGACAACACATCGCGGCGCATCGCGCACCCACGGAGACTGTGGAACGCGGTCGGCGATCTTTTGCTGGATGGCGCGGTCGACGATGACAATGTCGCGCTGCTGGAGATCGCTTTTCGACGGCGCCGAAAGCGCCGACGCCACCAGTGTCCTGACGAGATCGTCGGGGACCGGCCGTCCGTGGAAGCCACGATGTACGCGGTGGCCAGCCAAGACTGCCAGAATGTCGGCCGCGGGCGGCGACACGGACGCGAAGCTTGCCTGCTCGCATCCGAACCTAAGGGCCAGGAGTTCCGTGAGCCTGTCGCCCATATTTAGCCTCCGAATGTATACGCGTTGCCGGCTTTTTTTGCAGGCAGCAACGGCATCGTATCAAGCCAAAGCCTTTCCCTCAGCCCTCCAGCCAGACATATTCGGCGAAAGCAAAGCCCATCAACCCGCCGAGCGGATTTGCTTTTAGGCCCTGCAACTTCGAAGACATCGCGTCTATGTTGGACATGAATACCGGAATTGCTGTCCCGGCCTCCTCGGAGATCATGACCTGCATTTCGTCATAGATTTCTTTGCGCTTGTTTCGGTCCAGCATGCCGCGGGCCTCAAGAAGCATCTTGTCGAATTTTTCCGAGTGATAGTGGCTCTCGTTCCAGGGGGCGTCCGAGGTGTAAAGCAACGAAAAGATGATATCCGGAGTCGGCCGCGTCTGGAGATTGCCGAAATGGACAGGTGCCTTCAGCCAGTAGTTGGACCAATAGCCGTCTGACGGAACGCGCTTAACGTCGAATTTCATTCCGATCTCGTCGCCGGCTTGTTGCAGCACGGTGGCAAAGTCGATCGCGGAAACCGCCGCTTCCGACGTGATGATCGGAATGGGTGTGCCGAGAACACCCGCCGTCTTGAAATGGAACTTGGCCTTATCCGGATCGTAGGGTTTCGGCTTGAGGTCTTTATTGTGATAGACGTTCGTCGGTCCGATCGGTTGGTCATTGGCTATTTCGGCCAATCCGCGCAAGACCGATTTTTGTATTAGTTCCCGATTGAAAAGGTATTTGATGCCCGTCGCGAAACCGGCCCTGTTGCCTGGGTCCATGTCTAGCCGGCTATTGAGATCGGTATAGTTGCCTGGGAGCCATTTTACGATTTTGACATTGGGCTGGTTGTCAAGCAACGGGAGGGAGCGCGGATTGAGCCTACCGGCCAGTTGGACATCACCCGAAAGCAGCGCGTTGACGCGCGCGGTGTCATCGCTGATCGCAATCAATTCGAAGGAGTCGAGATAGGGCAGATCCGGCTTCCAGTAATTCGGGTTCCGTTCCGCGACAGAGCGGACACCTGGCTCGAAAACTTTGCTGATGAAGGGACCACTCCCGTTGCCCTTGGAGAAATCGGTGGTTCCGTCGGCGACGATCTGGAATTGATTGATCGCCAGGATCGTCGGCAAGTCGGCGTTCGGTGTGGCGAGCGTAATTTCTACCGTGTGGTCGTCAACGGCGTTGAAGCCGGTCATCTGCTTCGCGATGGTGTTGACAATAGAGCCGACCGCTGGATCGAGGTGCCGCTTCAGCGAGAAGATCACATCCGCGGATGTAAGGGACTTTCCGTCATGGAATGTGATGCCTTTGCGCAGTTTTACGGTCCATACCTTAGCGTCCCTCGTGTCGATGCTTTCAGCCAACTCCATACTTGTTTCCCCGTCTTCGCCGAGGAAGGTGAGACGGTTGTAAACGGAGGCACAACGCATATGGTCGATTGGTAACGAGGCCTTGGCGGGGTCGAGCGTTTCGGCCGTCGAGGAATTCCAGGCGGCCACCTTGATTGAGCCGCCACGCTTGGGAGTGGCAGCTACCGCTGACGTGGCATTATCAAGAAGACCAATTCCAGCCACGGTTGCCAGGCCACCGAACATCAACATGTTCAATAATTCACGGCGGGTTGCGCCACGACGGATGGCGTCTTCCACATTCTTCTCGTGTGCGGTGGTCCAGTTGCTGATCTGTTCTGACATCGAAACCTCCCTGTTGTTGTTTTAGCAAAAATCCGTTCCAACGCCGGATCACCGCCGATCGACAGCTTGGATACGGCGATCAGATTTTGTGCGCTCCATTCTTCGCACCGAAGCGCGGACGCGCCACGCCGAGATTGTCGCGTAGCGTGATCCCCTCATACGCAGTCCTGAAGAGATTTCGCCGCTGGAGCTCCGGAATAACGGTTTGAACGAAAACTTCTAAACCGCCGGGTAGAACGGGAGGCATTATGTTGAACCCGTCAGCAGCCTCAGCGTCGAACCACTCTTCCAGCCCGTCCACAATATCTGCCGGCGTACCGACAATAGTCCGGTGACCCCTTGCTGTTCCGACGTTTTTGTAAGCTTCTCTTATGGTGTAACCCCGCTGTCGTGCGAGATCCCGGATCATCTTTGCGCGGCTCCATTTACCCGTTACGTCGACATCGGGGAATGGCTCATCAATCGGATAGACCGACATATCAGTTTCCATCATCAGTGAAAGCAGATTGACCCCAACGTCGGGATGGATGAGGTCCTGAAGCTTTCCGAAATTATCTTGGGCTTCGGCTCGGGTGCGCCCGATGACCGGCATAACGCCAGGCATAATCTTAATGTCCGAAGGAGCGCGCCCGTATTTGGCGGTAAGGGACTTCAGGTCAAAGTAGAACTCTTTTGCCGGCTTGATATCTTGCTCCGCGGTAAATACGACATCGGCGAACCTTGCCGAGAGTTCTTTCCCGGGCCCTGAGGTGCCGGCCTGAATAAGAACGGGCCAGCCTTGCGGTGGTCTGGCGACGTTGAGCGGGCCTTTTACGCTGAAATGCTGACCTCGATGCTCGATCACATGGAGCTTCTCAGGTCGGAAATATGTGCCTTCTTCCTTGTCCATGGGAAATGCATCATCTTCCCAACTGTCCCAAAGGCCGCAGACGACTTCGACAAACTCCTGGGCTCGTTCATAGCGGAAGCTGTGTTCAAAATGTTCATCTCTACCAAACTGCAGACATTCGTCCCTGGTGTGAGATGTGACTATATTCCACGCTGACCGCCCCCTGCTCACATGATCCAAAGAAGCGAACTTACGCGCGAGATTATATGGCTCCATAAAGGAGGTGGTTTGCGTAGCGGCCAAACCGATGGTTTGAGTGACCTGAGATAGAGCGGCCAGAAGTGTAATGGGCTCGAAGTGTGCGATATTTCTATTTGTTCTCTTCAGAATTTCTCGTTCTTCCGCGACAAAACCAATCCTGTCGCCAAGGAATATCATGTCGAACAGCCCACGTTGGGCTGTTAGCGCGACGTCAACGTAATGTCCGATATTCATTCCGGCATCAGCTTGGGCCTCTGGATCGCGCCAAGACGCCAGATGATGACCAGCAGGCATCAAGAACGCTCCAAGCTTTAGCGTGTCCGCTCTTTTAGCCATGTCTTTTTTCCATGTTTCCCATGACATTTGAAAGCGTCAAATGTCCGCTTAACGAACCCGGCGTTATCCTCACCCGCACGGCAGTTTTGAAAAATTCGAAAACGCGTTTCATTGCGGCAAGCTCAGCTTGGCCGTGCGTCCGCCATCGATTGCCCATACCTGGCCAGTGACAAAGGAGGCCTCATCCGATGCAAGCCAGGAAACAAGTGCAGCCACTTCCTCTGGTGTGCCGGTACGGCCGACCGGATGGATCTTTGCGACGTCTCGACGAAAATTCGCCGGATCTGGCATATTGGCGATGAAAGCCACGTTGAGATCAGTGTCCGTCCAGCCGGGAGCAACAGCATTGCAGCGGATCCCCTCCGCACCGCATTCGACCGCGATCGCGCGCGTTAGCCCATGCAGTCCCGCCTTCGACGCACAATAAGCCGCATGCTGCGGGTTGGATGCCAATCCCTCGATGGATCCAATGTTGACAATGGTTCCCTTTACGGCCCGCAGATGCGGCAATGCCGCCTTCGTGAGCATGAAAGGCGTAGTGAGATTCACCGTCAGGGTACGCTCCCACTCCGCGAGAGACATCTCTTCGCTACGGACTTCCTGCATGACACCGGCGTTGTTAACCAGGACATCCAGCCTGTTGGCCTTGTCTATTGTTTCAGCGACGACTCTGGCGCCACTGTTCGGGTCAGTGAAGTCCGCCTTGATCCAGTCGAATTCCTGATCGACTCCCCGCTGAGCCGTAAGCACGCGCGCGCCTTCGTCCCGCAGCCTGCGCGCAACGGCCTGTCCAATGCCGCTGCGCCCGCCGGTAACCAGCGCCACCTTTCCGTCGAATCGCTTCATGTCTCTAGCTTTCCCAACGTTGATTTGCTTAAAATCCCAAGCATTTCCTACACATCCGTCAGGCTTGCAGAAACTCAGTCTTTGCCGCTAAACTTCTCGCTCAAACTATGAAATTTCAGGCGAGATTTCTCTTTTCCGACGATCTACGAAAGCGTCGAGTTCTTCTCGAACTGCCTCGTCCATCGGGGGTGGCTCGTATTCGGCTATAATTGCCTTGGCCTTTTCCCGAGCGCGCGTGGCGGCATCTTTGGAACCATTCGCTTTCCATTGCGGATAGGTGTCGTAGTCGAACAGTTCGGGCATCAGGAAACTGTCTTCGAACACTTCGATGGTAAATGGATCCCCCAGGTAATGGCCCTGCGGCTCGATACGCCGGATCGCTTCCATGGCTGCATCTAGTCGATCCAAGGAAACGCCTTGAGCAAGTCTGTGATACAGGACACATTGCTCAGCCTCGACTATCAACTTTGCATAACAGGTGACCAGGCCACTTTCGTCCCAACCACCGGCGTGCAGCATGAGATTGGCCCCAGCGGTAATGCCCGTATACATTCCCATTGCGCTTTCATAACCTGATTGCGCATCGAAAACCTTCGAACTGGCTTGCGCAGCCGTGGTCCTCCATGGCAGGCCATAGTGGCGCGCCATTTGTCCCACTCCGTACTGAATGAGGGCAATCTCGGGCACACCCGCCATTGGGGCTCCCGATTTCAGTGAGGTAGACGCCGTATACTGCCCGAAGACACACTTCGTACCGGGCTTGTAGATCTGCATATAGGCGATTCCCGCCAACGCCTCGGCCGACAGCTGGGCTATGGACGCGGCGATATCGGCCGGAGCATTTGCCTGCGCGAGGACGAAGGGAGACATCAGGCAGACCTGTCCCGCATCGGCGTAGTGCCTCGCGCATTGCAGGAGAACGTCATCCCACATACGCGGCGAGACGCAGTTGATGTGATTGACCAATACGGCGTTGTTGGCAACCAAGTCACGCCCATGCACGATCCGGGTCATCTCCAAACAGTCGAGAGAGTATTCCGGATTGTTCGGAACCCCAAAAAAGGGAAGATCGGTATGGACTAGCGTGCTTCTTATCCATTCCAAGTGCCGATGAGGCACCGGAATGTCCATCGCCTCTACGATGAAGCCGGGCCCTATTTGATAACAGGGTGACTTCTGAACGAGTTTATTGAAGGCGTGGACGTCTTCGAGCGTGGATTCGCGGCGCACGCCTTCGAGGTCACGGACGTAGGGGGGGCCTTGCACCGGGCTGAAGAGAGTGTCGCGACCGCCGAAGCTCACCCGCCGGTCCGGATTGCGCGATGCGAACTCCCACTGCTTGGGCGCCTTCGCGACTAGCTCATCGATCATGCCGCGCTCGGGAAAGACGAGACTGCCTTTCACCTTTGCGCCAGCTCTCCTCCAGTCTTCCAGGGCCTTCTCACAACGAAAAGCTATTCCAATCTCTTCGAGAATGGTCATGGCTGCGTTGTGGACGCGCGTGAAGCTCTCGCCGTCTAGAACTTCCGTAAATGGCAAAACGTTTTTAACGTGGGGCAAGCGAAGCGAGGCGCGCCTGTCGGCTCTGTCAGTCTTGCGCTTTTCCCTTCCTTGGCGGCGGCCAACGGCATTGGACATCGAAACCCCTTGTAGCTGGTCGAGTTGGCAGATAAAAATATTCGCTGAGGCCCAAGCCTGGAACCTTGGTTGGACCTTCCAAAAATTATAAAACTTTCAGCCCTGTAAGAAAGGAATTATGCGACGTCGCCTCTCGCAAAAATTTGCGAGGATGATAAATTGGATTGATGACGACATCTCGGAGTGGGATGTTGAAGGATCCTGGCAAACACGGGTCTTTTTACAGAGCGCGAGAGTTCTATGGACGATGATTGGCAATCGGGAACCTCCGGCGCGCGAGCGCCTTCACGCCAACTTGGAGCGGAAAATAAATTACGACGCATGATCTCTTCGCCGAATGCGCTTTTCGCCTTCGAAGCGGTGGTGCGGTGTGAAAGCTTCAGGGCGGGTGCTGCGGAATTGAATGTCACCCAACCCTCAATTTCCTATCAAATCAAAAAACTTGAGGAGGCGCTGGGTGTCGAACTGTTCCTTCGTCGTGGGGGTCGTAAGGAATTGTCACCAAGCGGCCTGATCTTGGCGAAGGCGCTGGATTTTGGATTTCGCGCGATCGAAAACGCGTTGCTCGAAATAAAGCGCTCAACGAACAAGCGCGTGGTGACATTGTGTCTTTCGGCTGCCCAAGCCTCGGAAATATGGCTACCCCGATTGAGCAGCCTGAGGCAACGATATCCTGACATCGATCTTAACCTCAGGATCGTTGATCACGAAGTCGATCCAGACGAGGAGAGCGCAGACATCTCCATACGCCTTGGCCATGGCGACTGGTCCAGCCTCAACAAGTGGTACCTGTTTCCAGAAATCGTCTTTCCGGTTTGCAGCCCATCATATTTGAAGAAAAATGGAAAAATCACGTCGCTGGAGGATCTGGCGAGCCGTGCTCTCTTACACTTGGCAGAAGCGCATCCGCGCGGCATAGGATGGCGCGAGTGGTTCGAGCACCTGGGCCTGACGCGATATAATACGAGGGAACGACTTCGGTTTTCAGACTACCAGCCGTTGCTCGAAGCGGCAATAATGGGCGAAGGAATTGCGCTGGGCTGGGAAAACTTTTCGAGCGTTCATCTCAAGAAAGGCACCTTGGTTCGAGCCATTGATCTGGAAGTGAAGACCGAAAAGGGGTTCTACATCGTGGCTTCGCGATCACAGCCAAGTCAAGCTCGACACGTTGAGGACGTGCGAAATTGGATGCTTAGTGAGTTTGCTGTGCCACCTGAAAAATCCAGATGACACGTTAGATGGGCGTTCACCGCAGCGCGAATAACGCATCATACGCAAGGGCACGACACCTAACTTTTGGTCGGCATAGCGGCCCAAACGTCATTGACACGCTTTATCGAAACAGTCTGACGAAGCCGGGTTTGCGACGAGCGTTTTGGATGTCCGGTTCGAGCGCGACGCTTGCCTGTTCAGATGGTTTGATTGCCGGGCCATGCGTCGTAGAGATGAACAACCTTGGTTCGCATCCTCTATTTAGCGCCAATGGTCCGAGGGTGACGGCGCATTTCCAGCAGAATTCGATACCTCCAGGCGAATAATTTCCGCAAAGCGCGACACTACCGGACGAATATCATCGCGTGTTTTCTTGCAAACAACGGTATCGGTCAACTTACCAGCCCCATCGACAGAGCATAAACACAGGCAAAATGCATGGGTCGATCAGTTTGTCAGGACGACCTGGGGGTTTGTAAAAGTTCACTACGACGGCCTCAGATGGGTGAACCGGAAAGTCGAGGCGGCTTGGGCACATTCACCTTTTGCGCGGCTGCTTCGAATGCAGATCGTCCCGCGGCAATCAATATCGAATCGTTTTGAGGAGCATGGGCACGACTGCACAACACATTGCGGTAGTGTCGCTCAAGCTCATTATGCCGGGTCAGCCCAGGATTCCCGATCGACTCCAGCGCGGTCGACACCGCCTCGATCGCGTTCTTGGTCACAAGATATTTCATGAGAAGGGCGTCTGTCGTCGGCGGGGGCGTACCGTTATCTGTCGACTCACAGACGGTTTTCAGAAGACTACGGTTGGCCAACAGAAGCGCATCGATCCGGCCGACCAGATCCTGGAACCGTGGTAGGGTCGACAATGCGGCACCTAGATTGGAGGGCGTTCGCGTCTGCGCGAAATGGATGAACCAGTCACGGGCTGACTGTGCGATACCGTCATAAAGGACACCAAGCAGAACTGCCATCCATGCCGATTGACGGTCGTTGGCTATTTGCCAATCGGTAGGTTGGCGGATGTCTACCGCGCGGTCCAATGGTATCTTGACCTTCTCGAGGACAACATCGTGACTTGCGGTCGCGCGCATTCCAAGGTGATTCCAGGATTCCTCTATTCTCACTCCCGGTTCGTCTCTGGGCACCAAGAAATATCCCACCAGCGGTCGGTCATCATCGGTCCTTGCCCACACAAGCATATAATTCAGCACATGACTCCCGGTCGAAAATACCTTCCTGCCCGTAATGACCCAGCCATCGCCTGTGCGTTCCGCCAGCGTTGCAGGCAATCCTCCACGAGACGGAGTTCCTAACTCCGGTTCGACACGAAGAGCATTTGCCAACGCTCCATGGCTTATCGCACTCTGCTCCAACATCAGACGAATATGCTTGGGCCACCTGTCCAGGCCATCCATGCCGGACAGACTCATATATTGCATCGCCAGGATCAAAGCGGTCGACGGTTCTCCCTGGGCGATTTCCCGGATCACCTTTGCAGCGGTCGCAAGTTCGCCTCCCATTCCTCCCCGATCCACCGGAATGGTGAGGGCTAGCAATCCCTTTTCGCGCAAGGCTTCGAAGTTTTCCGCCGGCACCGTGCCCGTGGCATCATAGTGTGCGGCGGTTTTGCTGAACTTCTCGCGTAGCTCGGCAAGGCTACGGTCAAGACTGGATGTGTCCGATGGAAATGGGTCCGCATACATGTCAGTCATACTGCTACTTTCTGCTTTGTGAAATTAAAGGGATCTAGATCTTCAACGCATGATAACGCCGGTCGAAATAGACCAGTGGGTCGGCGGCTCTGCGTCGGATGCTTGGCTCCCGCATCGACGCGGCTATCGATGCTCCCGATTATGGAGATCAGGGCATTTTCAGGTAGTTGTCCGCATTCCCGGGTCCAGGTCGAAGGATCAAATCGCTCGCTAAAGCGTTCGGCGCGCGAGAATCGCTCAGCCTCTATTTGATCCGCATCGGAAATTATCGCGATATTGCGATGATCCGAGCGGGACAGTGCTTCAGGACTGTAAGCGGCGTTTCTGATGCAAAACAGCCCACTCGCCGTATCGGTCAAGAGGGGGGGCAACGAACTGACGAAAATCCCATTGGGGATTCCAAATTCAACACATGCTACTACAGCAACACCCGCCGCCAGACGTGCCGTCGTATGCTTGAACCAAGTCGATGCACGAGCTGCTGAATCCGCTCGTCTCCTCACTTTCGGCAAATTGTGATCGGGACTGGCAGTATATTGCATTGGTTTCTTCCTCTGGATAGCAAAGCAGCTTCACCCACACGACAGCTTCGACTCGTTCCCACGATGCTCATTGTCATTGCGCACACCTAGACTTACCAGTTCCTCTTTCTCATGATAACAATATTACGAAATATCGATTATGCGCTGCGTAAATGAGTACCACTTTAGTTCTGTTTTGAACTGCAATCGCAAGCGCGCCATGGCGAACATTGGATTGGGCAGTTCACCTCACTTATCAGCGCGGAAAGTAGGCTTCAGGCCCGCCAGCTCCGCCGTGGCCATCTTACCGGCTTGAACCACTTTCGGGACCATTTTCTCGATCGTCTCGTTCGTTAGCCTCGTAGACGGGCCTGATATTCCGATCGAAGCAATGGTGTTGCCGATGGGGTCGAAAATCGGCGCGGCGATGCCGTAGACTTCCTCACGAAATTCCCCGCAATTGATTGCGTACCCATTGGCCACGATGGATTCCATCTCTTTGTCGAGACGCTTGGACGACGTGATGGTTGCACTGGTGTACCGTTGCAACTTTGCGCAGACACTCGACCGCAAGGACCGGTAGTTGTAGGCAAGGAGTATCTTGCCCGTCGCGACGCAATGAAGTGGCGAGTTCCCACCTTTTTGGGTGTAAGCCCTGACCGGGCGATCCGACTCCAATTTGTCGACATACAGGACCTGGAGTCCATCCAGCACCGACAGGTGGACCGACTCGTTGCATGAGTCGGCCAGGAAGCGCATGGCCGGAGACGTGACACAGGGCAAATCGGTTTGCGTGAGAACCGTATAGCCAAGCTTCCAGAGCTTCATCGTGCAGCGATAGTTGCGATCAGCTTCCTGCTGAATGAAACCGAATTTTTTGAGCGTCACGAGAATTCGGTGGGTGTTCGACTTTGTAAGCTCAGCTTCAGACGCAATCGCGGTCAGGCCCTTTGGCGCGGGCGATGACGCGAGGTTTTCGAGGATCAACAATCCCTTGGAGAGCGTGGCAGACAACTCGATCTTTCTTCTCGGTAGGGTCGACAGGATGGCCGACAAAAACAATTTGCATTAGCACCGGCCTTGTGTCAACATTCGAACCAAGCGTTCTATATCTCGGAACAAGCTCGAGAGAGGGTTTATAAGATGTCGAATCTCCGGAGGTCTTTCTGAACGGTGTCGCGAGCCTTCTAAATGAAGGGTCAATGTTCCAAGGGAAGAGCTTCGATGAAAAAATATTCGTTCCTGCCACTGGTCCTGGGCAGCATATGTGGCTCGACGCCCCTCCCCCCTCGCAATCAGCAATAGCGACATCCCATAAGAAATCAGTATGAACAGTGCGATTCTCGACCTTTTATTTCGACGGCTGGCAAGCGCATTGCTGACACTGGTAATTGTCTCTTTCGCAATATTTTTTGCGACTTCGCTTTTGCCAGGGGATGTAACAGAGATTCTTTTAGGTCAAGCAGCCACCCCGGCAGCAGTCGCTGGCCTGCGCGACGCAATGCATCTCAATGACCCGGCGATCATCCAGTTTTTGAAGTGGCTGGGCGGGCTCCTGACCGGCGATCTTGGAAGATCCTATTCCAATAATATGCCAGTTGCCGACCTCATTGGGCGGCGCCTGGTAAACACCCTCGAACTCGGTCTTGTCACAGCCATAGTATCTGTGCCGTTATCTCTGGCGCTTGGTATTGCCGCCGCAATAAACCAAGGCACCGTTTATGACCGAGTGGTATCCACTCTTACCGTTGGATTCATCTCGGTACCTGAGTTCCTCATAGCGACAGCCGCTCAACTGATATTCGCCGTGTATCTAAAATGGCTTCCGGCCCTCTCGCTCGCGGCAGATATCAATTCAATAGGCGATCTGCTTCGTATCTATACGATGCCGGTGATCACCCTGATTTTAGTCAATTCGGCGCAGATGATCCGCATGACACGCGCGGCCGTGATCGAAACCCTCCACACCCCCTACGTTGAAATGGCACTGCTGAAGGGTGCATCGCGGGGCCGGATGGTATTCAGGCACGCCGTTCCCAATACTCTCGGGCCGATCTTCAACGCGATTGCACTTTCCCTGTCTTACCTGCTTGGTGGCGTGATAATTGTCGAATCCATTTTCAACTATCCCGGCATAGCAAAGCTTATGGTTGATGCTGTGGCGACGCGCGATCTGCCACTCATACAATCGTGCGCCATGATCTTTTGCATTGGATATCTCGTGCTCGTTACGGTCGCAGATATCGTAGCAATTCTCTCAAACCCGAGACTGCGATGATGAAGGCAACAGATGCAATCCCCGTGGCAAGCCGTAGGTCACGTTACAAATTCAACAGGGTGGCTATCGCCTGTTTTGCTGTCATCATAGCTTGGACACTCTTGGCGATCTTTGCCCCCCTGGTGGTCCGTTATCCGATCGGAAAGATTGTCGACTACAACTATTTCGGCCCCATCAGTTGGAATTTTTGGATGGGCACTGACTATCTCGGACGGGACATGTTTTCCCGCATAATAATGGGCGCGCGCTTTACGGTCGGCATCTCTCTTATTGCCGTACTCATCGCCTGCTTCAACGGAGTTGTGGTGGGTATGATGGCCGCGGTGGTTGGCGGTTGGTTTGACACGATAGTGAGTCGTGTGATGGACGCGTTGATTTCCATTCCCAGCAAACTCTTCGGCCTGGTCGTGGTTGCCGGTGCGGGATCATCCCTCCCGGTATTGGTCTTGACGTTGGCGGTGATTTACACCCCGGGTTCTTATCGCTTTGCCAGAGCGTTTGCAGTCAACATCAATACCATGGATTATATTACGGTTGCACGCGCTCGAGGCGAGCGTCTAGGATACATAATTCGATCCGAAATTCTCCCGAACATTTTGGCTCCCATTCTCGCCGATTTTGGCTTGAGGTTCGTATATATAGTGCTCCTCCTGTCCGGATTGTCGTTTCTTGGCGTTGGCGTGCAGCCGCCAAACGCGGACTGGGGCGCCTTGGTCCGGGAGAATCTTGATGGCCTCTCCTTTGGAGCGCCAGCAGTTATGTTTCCCTCCCTCGCGATCGCTACCCTTACGATCAGCGTCAATCTGCTTATTGACAATCTTCCGCAGAAAATCCGTGACCGGAGCGAGTAATGCAGGAGCTTGTCAAAGTTAGAGAACTGAAGGTCGACGCCAAGACGGATTCCGGACGGCTAGTCGAAATCATCCGCAATGTGTCCTTCGACATCTTTGCGGGTGAGGTTGTTGCCCTGATCGGTGAAAGCGGATCGGGAAAGACCACGATCGCCCTGACGTTGATGGGCTATGCACGCCCAGGCTGCCGGATCAGTGGCGGCCAGGTGATGTTCGATGATCGCGACTTGGTGATATTACCGGAGCGCGAAAGGGCACGACTCAGGGGTAATGAAATTGCTTACATTCCACAAAGTGCCGCCGCGGCTTTTAACCCCGCCAAAAAGATAATTGACCAGGTGACGGAAGTCGGCGCCATTCACAAGACGATTTCAATGGATCAGGCGCGCATCAAAGCCGTTGCGCTTTTCCGTGCGTTGGCGTTGCCAGATCCCAAGACGATCGGAGACCGCTATCCACATCAGGTCTCCGGAGGCCAGTTGCAACGGCTTGCTGCGGCAATGGCTCTCATGAGCGATCCGAAGTTGCTGATCTTTGATGAGCCGACCACAGCCCTGGATGTCACAACGCAGATAGAGGTCTTGCGTGCCTTTAAAGCCGTATTAGCCGAGCGAAACATAGCGGGCGTATATGTTTCGCACGATCTTGCGGTTGTCGCTCAGATCGCTGATCGCATCATTGTTCTCAAGAATGGCGAAATCCAGGAAGTTGGAAAAACCGAACAGATCATCAAAGAGCCTGTACATTCCTATACGAGAGACCTTATCAGCGCCGTTGAACCTGCATCCTTACGACGAGACGGTGATACAACCCAAAGTGACTCCACCATTTTGGAGGTTCGCAATTTGGTAGCTGGCTATGGCGCCAAGACGGATGATGGATTGCCGCAAGTCGTCGCCGTAAAGTCCGTTGACATCAATATACCAAAGGGCCGCAATCTCGGCGTTGTGGGCGAGTCCGGATCTGGCAAATCCACCCTGGCTCGCGCAGTCGCCGGCATTTTGCCAGCGTCATCTGGAACTATCATCTTCGATGGCAGCGAGCTTGCTCTTGACGTTCGTCAACGCAGCCGGGAGGCCCTGCGCCAACTCCAGATCGTTTTCCAATACGCCGACACGTCTCTTAATCCGGCCAGATCGATCGAGGATATTCTAGCGCGACCGCTCCAGTTTTATCACCGCATGAATGGGCAATCTTGCGCCAAACGGATCGATCAGCTTCTCGACATGGTGCAACTCCCTCGTACCGTAAAATTTCGTTTACCGAGTGAACTTTCCGGGGGACAAAAGCAGAGAGTCAATTTGGCACGCGCACTTGCAGCGGAACCGAAGCTGATACTATGCGACGAAGTCACATCGGCTTTGGACACGGTTGTTGCTGCGGCGATTATTGATTTGCTGAAAGAGCTACAACGCGAATTGGAACTCTCCTATCTCTTCATTAGCCATGACCTGTCGACGGTGCGCGCAATTTGCGATGACGTCGCCATCATGCTGTCGGGTGAGAAAATAGAGCAGACTCCGCCTGAAAAGATCGGCTGTCCGGACGCTCATCCCTATTCACAACTCCTGTTCGCCTCTGTTCCGAAGTTGGATACCGGCTGGCTCGATGCTCTCGTACAAGATCCCAAACTGACGGAAGCATTCGCACGACGCAAAGGCGACTGATGCCGAAGGCGCAAACCCATCGTCGCTCACCTCTTATTCGACACCTTAGTTTGATGGACGGATCGAAATGGGCAGTCTCAAGATGATCGAAAAAGGCAACCCTGCCGAGGACACCCGATTGTTCCGGAGATGTCTGGGGTTCTTTGGAACTGGTGTGGCTGTCATCACAACTCGGCACCACGGAAAGAACGCGGGCGCCACCGTCAATTCAGTCGCCTCAGTGTCGCTCGAACCTCCCCTCGTCCTCTGGTCTATCAGCCGGACCTCACGAAGCTTCGACATTTTCCAGAACGCCGAAGGATTCGTCATCAACATATTGGCGAAAAATCAGGTGGATCTGTCCCGGCACTTCGCCAGCCCGGCCCCGGACAAATTCGCACAGATAGCGACGACGCCAGGCTGGAATGATATTCCAACGATCGATGGCGCACTTGCCCATATCGAATGCCAATCTGAAAATTCCTACGATGGTGGGGATCACGTCATCAAAGTGGGGCGCGCTTTGAATGTTTGTACATTCGAAGGCGATCCGTTGATGTTTGTTCAGGGTCGTTACGCGGTTGCCGTCGACCATCCCGGCATGAGGGTGCGTCCGGAAGTTCCGAAGCACACCGAAGACCGCTGGGAACCAGTTCCGAACAGCATGATTTCATTGATAACTAGGGTCAACCGTCTGCTCTTACAGAAGTT
>NZ_JAIUHK010000061.1:0-24176 GCF_020165075.1 Mesorhizobium sp. CA4 | reverse complement strand
ATCCGAGCAACCCTCGTCTTTTAATCGCACGAAAGGGCGGGCCACCGATCTCCGCCTCGGAACATGACGTCTAGCGCAGCATCAGCGGGCACCCTTTGCAGCTCTGACTTCATCCAGCAGCCACGTCCGGAACGACCGGACGACCGGTCGATCGAGGATCGTCGGTGGCGTCAGCAATCGATAAGCGAACCTCGAGGAGAGGCTCAGCGAATGCGGATACAGGTGGACCAGGCGGCCAGCCTTGATGTCGTCCCCAACAAGGGTTGAGTTTCCCAGAACGATCCCCTGGCCCTGAATAGCAGCCTCAAGCGCGAGATAGGTTTGCGAAACGTGCAGCCCGCGCTTGACATCCACATCATGTACACCCGCGGCAAGCAACCAGGAGTGCCAGTCCGGCCAAGCATCGTTTTTGCCACGCCAGTCGACATGGATAAGATGCTGCGTCTTCAAGCTCTGCGGGTCGGAAAGCTCGGGGTTGGCATCCAGCACGCTCGGCGCGCAAACGGGCGATATCCATTCGTCAAAGAGTTGTTCGGCATGCAGTCCGTCAGGCGGAACTGCGCCGAATCTGACGGACAAGTGAGGGCCTTTTTCACTTAGCGGAACGTTCTGATCAGATACGTCCAGCCTTAGTTCTATCTCCGGATGCTGGAGACAGAACGCGCCTAAACGGGGGACCAGCCATTTTGTGGCAAAGGAGGGCGAAGTGGTGAGGCTCAAGGTTCGGCGCTTCGCCTCGCCAATCCAGTTTGTAGCACGCCGCAGCAGCATGAAGGCGTCCTGAGCGCTGACAAGAAGCAACTCTCCGTTCTCGGTAAGCTTCAGCGATCGGGCATTGCGTTCAAAAAGCGTCGAGCCGATCTCCTTTTCAAGTTGGCGGATCTGGTTGCTCACGGCAGCGGGCGTAACATTCAACTCCGCCGCCGCCCTGGAGAAATTCAAATGGCGAGCCGCGCATTCGAACACATAGAGCGTTGTTAGCCCGGGCAGTCTCTTCATGTGCGGTCGACAAATTTCCGTTTAAGTCCCTTCAATAAGATATCGTTTGTGGTTTGCAAAGAACCGCCCCAGCCTGAAGCAACAGCAGGCGAGCGCCATGGTAGCTTTGACGGATCACGATCTCAGGACGCTGGACGGCCAAAACGGCGATGGCGCCGCCCTGGCCATGAAGCTTGTCGTCGGAATGGCTGAGTCTCTCGATGCGCCGAACCTGATCGATGTCTCTTCAGCGCACATAACTGGCTGCTTCTACAATGGTCAGCCCAGCCTCGATTTCGCCGAAAAGCTTGCCGCGGCCGAAGCGCGAGTCAGCGTGACCACCACGTTGAACTCTACCGCTCCTCCGGCGTGCCTGTTCAACAATGGGTGCCCGGACCTGCTGAGTCGGCGTTATTCTTCATTCTCTGCCGAATGCGCAGACGGGGCTCGGCTGATGCACCTTTACACGGCCTTGGGCTGTCGACCGACGTTCACTTGCGCTCCCTACGATTTGCCGTCGGTGCCCAAACGGGGTGACCAGATTGCCTGGGCGGAATCGAACGCCGTGATGTATGCAAACTCGGTGCTTGGCGCCAGAACCAACAAGTACGGCGAGTTCATCGACATCAGTGCAGCGATAACGGGTCGCGTCCCGAATTTCGGCCTGCATCGGGATGAAAACAGACACGGCAGCTTGCTGGTGGAGGTTCTCGGCGCGCCCGAAGATCGCTTCGAGTTGCAGGTCTGGTGCAATCTTCTGGGCCTTGCCGTTGGCTGCGCCGCTAAGGATCGGATCCCGGTCTTGCTAGGCATGCCCAAGGCGACGAACAGCAACAGCCTACGACACTTCGGTGCAGCGGCGTCGGTGGTCAGCGGCCTTGCCATGTTTCATGCGGTGGGCCTGACACCGGAAGCCGCGAGCTGCGAGGAGGCGTTCGGCGGAGCAGAGCCTGAGGAACGCGTCTCGATTGACGCCAAGCAGATCGCAATTCTCCGCAACCAGTTGCTGGGGGACCGGTCAGCCCAACTGACAGCAGTCTGCCTCGGCACTCCGCATATGAGCCTCGCCGAGTTTCGGGAGGTGATAGACCTGCTCGATGGTCGCAAGGTCTCAGGGAACGTCCGACTGATAATCACCACCAACAGGCACACGCTACGCAAGCTCCGTGACGAAAAGCTTGAAAACCTCATCACGCAAGCCGGCGCGGAAATCATCGTCGATACCTGTTCCTATATCCCCGGAATGCTCGACGAAGCGCCGGGGTTGCTGATGTCCAATTCCTCGAAATGGGCATTTCGCGCGCCCAACACGTTGAAGGTCAACGCATGCCTTGGCACCACCAGGGAATGCATCGAATCGGCAGTTCGTGGCCGCGTATCCTTGGACCGGCATGCGTGGAACTGACCCATGACCGCAGACACTCTCCCCGTCGTAGTCCTCGAAAAGCCGATCAACCTCTGGGGCGGCCTGGATCCTCAGGACGGCACCATCACGGATGGAGCTCACCCGCAGCGGGGGCAGTCCATAGCTGGAAAAGTCATGATCTTGCCAGGCACCCACGGCTCTTCGAGTGGTGCATCGATCCTGATCGATGCGGTCAGGCGCGGGTTTGGCCCTGCCGCCATCGTGGTGCGGCGCCCGGACCCGCAAATTGCGATCGCCTCCCTGCTCGCCGGAGAACTCTACGGGATACCCCTGCCCGTCAAGGTCGCCACCGCGGAAGATTATTCCCGGCTTGAAAAGCAACACTCAATCAACCTTGCAAACCTCTTTCGCCAACGGGACGAGAATTCATGAAGCTTGTCACGTATGCCATCTCCACCCCACTTGGCCGAGCTGAACGACTTGGCGCAGTTCAGGGCGACGCCGTCGTTGATCTTCAACTGGCGTATCGCGGCTGGCTTCTAGAGAACGATGCGGTCGACATGGTTGGCATTGACCGTATGGCGGCGGCCTTGGTGCCGACTGATATGACCGCCTTCCTCGAAGGTGGGTCCGTAAGCATGAAAGCCGCACGGCAGGCTCTTGAATGGGCTGCTCGCGCCCCGGGCGATACCTTGCAGGACGGAGCAAGGGTTGTCTGGCCGACGCCGCAGGTGCAACTGCTTGCTCCAGTGCCGCGACCTCGAACGGTCCGAGACTGCATGGCTTTCGAACAGCATGTCACGAACGGTTACAAAGCGATCGGGCGAACGGTCCCCGAGGAATGGTACCAAATACCTGCCTACTATAAGGTGGCGCCGACATCGATATCCGGCCCCGATGGCGTCGTTCTTTGCCCGTCGCAAAGCAGCTGGCTCGACTTCGAGCTGGAATATGCCGCAGTCATTGGCCGCCGCGGAAGTTCCATCAAGGCTGCCGACGCAATGAGCCACATCGCTGGCTTCGTCATCTACAATGACTTCAGCGCTCGTGACCTTCAGAAGGTCGAGATGGCAGTGGGCCTTGGGCCTGCCAAGGGCAAGGACTTCAACACCGGAACCGTAATAGGTCCTGCCCTGGTCACGCTGGATGAGATCGGTGATCCATACTGTTTGACCATGTCGGCGCGCTTGAACGGAACCGAGCTCGCAAGGGGAAAAACCGGCGACGCGCACTGGCGTTGGGACACAATCATCGAGTTCATCTCAAGGGATGAAACCCTGCTTCCAGGAGACATCATTGGCTCAGGGACGCTTGGCGGGGGCTGCCTGCTCGAGCAGGGTCTGCCGCCTCTCAAGGCGGGGGATGTGGTCGAGCTTGAAGTGGAAAAAATCGGGATACTTAAAACGACTGTGTCGGTCGGCTAGTCGACTACTCGACTGCGCGCCCGGCAATCTGGGAGGAAAGCATGATCACGCATACGAAGTTCTCGCGCGATAGCATGGGAAGTCGGCGCGACTTCATCAAGGCTGCCGGCGCCCTCGGCCTGGCGGCCGCAACGTCAAACTTGATCGGATCAAAGGCCCGGGCGGCGGAACCGAAAAGAGGCGGCAAGTTTCGCCAGGCTCTTAAAGGCGGGGCAACTTCCGACTCGCTTTGGCCGGGGCAGTTGACCGATAGCCACCCCTGGAACGTCAGCACCCAGATAAGAAGCACGCTTACCGAAGTTTCTCCGACAGGCGAATTGATCGGCGAGCTTGCTGAAAGTTTCGAGCCGGCAGCGGGGGGCGCGCAGTGGTTATTCAAACTCAGGAAGGGCGTCGAATTTCACAACGGCAAGTCGCTGACGCCCGAGGACGTCATCTACAGCTTGAACCAACATCGAGGCCCCGGCACGAAGTCGCAAGCCGTGGGCATCATGTCATCGGTGACCGATATCAAGGCCGATGGCGGAGACACCGTGCGCATCAGCCTCAAGGGACCGAACGTCGATTTCCCTTACGTGCTGGCCTTCTTCAAATTGGCCGTGGGGCCAGAAGGGACAACGGGCGCCGCTTGGGACAAAGGCATCGGAACTGGGCCTTACATACTCACTTCCTGGCAGGCTGGCGTCAGGGCGACGACCAAGCGTAACCCAAACTACTTCAAGCCGGGCAAGCCCTATTTCGACGAGGTCGAGACCCTCAACGTACCGGATGATGCGGCAAGGTTTTCAGCGCTCCAGTCGGGACGGGTGGATGCGATCGAATCACCAGACTTCAGGGTCCTTGCGGCGGCGTCCAAGCTCTCCACGCTGAAGATCATCGAAGTGTCGGGGAACACCCACTACACGTTCCCAATGCTCACGAATGTCAGTCCGTTCGATAACGCGGACCTTCGGCAGGCGCTCAAGTTCGGCGTCAATCGCGATGAGATGGTCAAGAAGATCCTGCGTGGACACGGTTACGTCGGCAACGACCATCCCATCGGAAGAAACCAGCCCTTCTTTGCGAAGGAACTCGCTCAAACCGTCTACGACCCCGATAAGGCGAAGTTCCATATGAAGAAGGCAGGTTTAGGCGATATTTCGCTTGATCTCCATGCTGCCGATGCGGCCTTTGCTGGGGCTATTGATGCAGCTCAGCTTTATCAGATCCATGCCGAGAAAGCGGGCATAAAGATCAAAGTCGTGCGAGAACCCAACGATGGCTATTGGGGGTCCGTGTGGCGCCACAAGCCGTGGAGCGCCTGCTTCTGGACCGGCCGGACGACAGCAGACTGGATCCTGTCCGAGGTCTACGCGAGCGATGCAAGCGCCAACGATACGAATTGGAAGAACGTGCGGTTTGACCAGCTTCTCGCTGCGGCACGAAGTGAACTCGACAACAACAAGCGCGCGGGCTTGTATGCGGACTTGCAAGAAATACTGCGGGATGACGGCGGAACCGTCATCCCGATGTTCGCGAACGTGATCTGCGCGGTCGACTCAAGAATCCAGACCGGCGCGGTGGTGGGCAGCGACTTTCCAATGGATGGCGAGAAGAACCACGAACGGTGGTGGTTCGCATAACCGGCGAACATCATATCCAAACTACCACAGCGCGGACTTCATGATCAACGTTTCGCTTCTGCAATGCCCTTTTGAAATTGTTCTGGCTGCCCCCGACACCACCAATCCGAGGCCGCTGGTAGTGGTCTTTCCCGATATTTGGGGAGTGCGAAAATCCATGGTGACGATTGCCAGGACTATCGCCGAACTTGGTGTGACAGTGGTAGTGCCCAACTTCTATGAGGCTTTCGGATATAGGATCGGGACGACCGATGATTTGCCGGATATGGTCGCCAAGGAATCTGAAAATCGCCTTCTGGGGCTAGGTGACAAGCTGTCGGACGAAGATGTCGTTTCCTCCACGGGTGCGATGCTGCGTTGCTTAAAGAAGGACTTCGCACCTAGGGCGACGTCCTTCGTCGCCGTCGGTTTCTGTATGGGAGCGAGGCACGTTCTTCGTGTGGCAGAACGCTACGCGGACGACTTTCGCGTGATGGCTTGTCTTCATGGTACAGACATGTTGCCGCAGGCACCCAAGGCCCGTGCCTCGATGAAGAAGAGCATTCGAGGTGACCTCTATTTCGGGTTTGGGTCTGGCGATCCCTACACGCCGCCTGAAAAGATCAAAAGAGTCCGGGCCGCGTTCGATCGGGACAAGGTCGATTTGGCGATCGAAATCCATCCCGGAGCAAACCATGGCTATGCGGTTCCGGATCGCCCTCATTATGATCGTAAGGCCGCGGAACGAGATTTCGCTCACATCGCCAAAATGATCTCACTTGCCTAGCCGTCGCGGCGTCTTGGTATGAAATGCGCCAATCAGAGCACGCCAGGGTCCTGCACAATCTGGAGGTGGTTTGGAAGCTACGATCCGAGATTGATTCACGCCGTCTTGAGGTTCGTGTATTTCTCGATGGCGTGAAGCGACTTGTCGCGACCGAAGCCGGACTGCTTGAATCCGCCGAGCGGCACGGTGACGTCGGCGCCGCCATAGGTGTTGACATGGACGACACCGGCATTGATGGCGCGCACCATGCGATGCGCTCTCGACAGGTTCGAGGTCCACACCGCCGACGCAAGGCCATTGGACGGTCGCATTGGCAAGCCGCACCGCCTCTTCCTCAGTGTCGAAGCGCATGACACCAAGCACCGGACCGAACACTTCCTCGCGTGCAAGCTCCATTGTCTCGGTCACGTTCTCGAAGATTGTCGGCGCCATGTAGCTGCCGCCGGTCTCGGTGAGGATGCGCTCGCCGCCGGTGAGGAGGCGGGCGCCCTCCGCCGAGGCCTTGGCGACAAAGCCGAGATTCTTGGTCAGCTGTTCGGCGCTCGACACCGCGCCGACATCGCTCGGCAGATCGAGAGGATCGCCGACCTTCAGCTTTGTGGTCGCCTTGAGCAGTTCGTCCAGGAAGCGGTCATAGACCGAGGCCTGGACCAGCAGGCGCGAGCCGGCGACGCAGACCTGTCCGGAATTGCGGAAGATGCCGTTGGCCGACACTACCGCCGCCTAATGCAAATCCGGCGCATCGGCAAAGACGATGTTGGGCGACTTGCCGCCAAGCTCGAGGAAGACGCGCTTGAGATTGGAGCGGGCGGAATATTCGAGCAGGCGGCGACCAACCGGACCGGAGCCGGTGAAGGCGATGGCGTCAACATCCATGTCCAGGCCGAGAGCCTCGCCGGCTCCCTTGCCGCGACCGTGACGACATTGAAGACGCCCTCCGGCAGACCAGCTTCGGAAGCAAGCTCGGCCAGCCGCAGCAAAGTCAGCGACGCTATTTCCGGCGGCTTGACGACGATGGAATTGCCAGCGGCTAAGGCCGGCGCGATCTTCCAGGCGCCGATCATCAGCGGGAAGTTCCACGGCACGATGATACCGACGACGCCGAGCGGCTCCTTCTGGATTAAGCCCAGCACATTGTCGGCCGTCGGCGCGATCTCGCCATAGACCTGTCGATGGCCTCGGCATAGTAGCGAATGGTGCCGGCGGCAGATAGCGGCTCGGCCTTGTAGGCCATGCCGATTTCAGTGCGCCTGCGGCTACGCTCCGGCGCGATTCAGGCGCGGTCGGGCCTGCCTGCCGGCGATTTATCTGAACGGAAGGGACATGGTTTCGGGCGAGCGCTTCGCGCACGGCGATTGCTGCTGCCGTCGCGCCTAAACGTTTGCCAATCCCAGGCCAAAACAACACAGTCTTTGATCTGTGCGTCGTTCTTCGCGAGAGCCGGTACGATGCGTCGGCCGTCACGTGAGCAGCGAGGCGGCAAGCGGTAGAGGAAGTTTATTTTTGACGCTGAGGGGAAGGAACGGCCATCCGTCGCCGTTCAAGGCCGCGACGGCGGGCCAGTAGCTGACTGAGCGATGAATTTTAGCGACGGTTAAAATTCGAGGCTTTCGAATCTGCGGGCGTTAGTTTTCGGATGCTACGCATTCTGCATGGATGGTGAGCATTGAATATGCGCGGCCCAGGTTGGATTAGAGATATACGGCAGGCTGAGGCTCAGCAAATTCGAGATCGAATAGTGTGGCTTGAATGCGAACTTATAATGCGGCCGCGTCCAAAGGCAAATCCAAGCTGCAAAACGTTGGTCACGAGCTTCGTTCGCAGAAGGCTCGACTAGCACGCCTCGAACAATGCATAGCGTGGATGCCGAAGCGGCTCTAATGTCGCGCCCACATGCGACGGGGTAGATCCGGCGATCGCCGTTGTGGCAGGAGCCTCGCCCCTGGGTCCGATCATTCATACGCCTCATCTCGCTCAACAGGGCCAACGCCCATTGAGGCTCACTCTACGAAAACGCCCCATGGCACCGATGCGATGCCGACAAACACCGCACGTGGCGGGCGCAATGTTCGCCCTCGCCCACGAGGCTGGCTTCCCCGAAGGCGTCGTCAATCTGGTCTACGCTTCAGAAGGCGACGCGGTCGGCCGTGAACTCTGCGCCAAAGTGAAGGTCCGCAAGATTAGCTTCACCGGGTCGACCGAGGTCGGGCGGCTCGCTCCGATCAGATCAAGAAGGTCAGCCTGGAGCTAGGAGGAAATGCACCGTTCATCGTCTTTGACGATGCCGATGTCGACGCTGCGGTCGAGGGTGCGATCCAGGCGAAGTTCCGCAATGCCGGCCAGACCTGTGTTTCCGCAAATCGCCTTTATGTCCAATCGGGCGTTCACGATCAATTTGTCGAAAAATTCGTGAAACGGGTTCGCCAACTTCATGTTGGTGACGGTTTCGATCCCGACGTTGCCATCGGGCCGTTGATTGACAGATATGCCCTGGCCAAGATCGAATCCATATCGCCGACGCCGTTGCAAAGGGTGGTGCAATTCGCTGCGGTGGCACACGCATTGGCAAGGATGGCACACTCTTCCAACCCACGGTCCTCACCCAAGTCTCCAGAGAGATGACGATTGCGCAGGACGAGACATTCGGGCCGTTGGCTCCGATTATTTGCTTCGATGATCCGGATCAGGTCGTGCACGAGGCAAATGACACGATCTACGGCCTAGCCGCCTATTTCATGCCTCGAACCTGAAGCGTGTCTGGCGTGTGGCCGAGGCCCTGGAATATGGCATGGTTGGCATCAACACCGGCCGCATGTCCTCCGAAGCCGCGCCCTTCGGCGGCATAAAGCAATCCGGCATAGGGCGCGAGGGTTCCCGCCACGGGCTCGAGGACTACCTGGAAATGAAATATCTCTGCATGGGCGGCATCTGAAGCGAACTGATCCAGAGCACGATTTTGTTCGCGCTTTCCTCGCTCGCCACCGCTGCCCTGGGGCGTGACCTGATGCCGCGCTTTTCCCCATCACACCCCTATCTCACCGAATTGGCGCAGCTTGTGGCAGAGAGCAGCTACTAACGATGGCGGCTCGCTGAATCGTCATCAGTTCGGCGGTCGCTGTTTTGGTTGATAATGGCCGCGTACGATTTCACACTGCCCATGTTCCGTCCCCAGGTTCGACGGTTGGGCGTTGAAGAACCATCTCGACGCTTTGCTGACGGGCGAGGCGATCGGCCTTTGTGTCAGCGGCTCCATCGATAGTTGCTTCCTTCCTCCGCGTTACCCGTGGCGGGTGTCGCGTTTGGCATCGTTTTATGCAAATGCGACGACCAAAGCGGCCGCAAGGGAACGCGGTTGACGCGCGGCCCCGCATCGGTCAATTTTGTTTAAATCGGTTTAGGCAGAGCTTCACCCCGTTCGAGACCATGCACGACCAGGCAACAGGACTTAGAAAATCGATTACGTCCCGCAAGAGACGCGCGATCAACGTGGATCTGATCGCCGTGGTCGCTGCCGTCAGCGACCGCGAGCCTTGCGTTCTTACCGTCGGGCAGCGGGGTTCCCTTCCTTCCGGCCCCTTCGAGTTCAGTCACCGATCGCTGCAGTCGGGCTTAAGGGACTGGGTCGAACAGCAGACTGGTCATCCGCTGGGCTATATCGAGCAACTCTACACCTTTGCCGATCGTGACCGGATCGGCGCAAAGAGCGAGCAGCGCAACATCTCTATCAGCTACCTGGCGCTGACCCGGCAGGAAGCTATTGCCGCGCCGCGCAAGTCGCACTGGGGTAGCTGGTACGAGTATTTTCCGTGGGAGGATCACCGCTCCGGCGCGCCGGAAGCCCTTGGCTTGTTGCGGCCGCGCCTGCTTGCCTGGGCGAAGAGCGCCGAGAACGCCGCGGCACGGCGCGAGCGCCGCCAGCGCGCCGCGATCGCCTTTGCCTTTGATGACCGTCCCTGGAACGAGGAGCTCGCGCTCCAGCGCTACGAACTGCTCTATGAAGCCGCGCTCGTCGAAGAGGCTGGGGGAGATCGGAAGTCCGTCCCTGCCGCTTCCGTTTCGGGCAGAGCCATGGTTGCCGACCATCGCCGGATCCTGGCGACGGGCATTGCGCGTCTGCGCTCCAAGATCAAATACCGGCCGGTTGTGTTCGAACTCATGCGCCCGACCTTCACGCTGCTCCAGCTGCAGCGGGCCGTGGAAGCCTTGGCTGGGAGGCTCATCAACAAGCCGAACTTCCGCAGGCTGGTCGAGCAGCAAGAGCTAGTTGAGGAGACCGGCGATACGTCTCTCGATACGGGCGGCCGGCCAGCAAAGCTTTATCGCTTCCGCCATGCCGTTCTCGATGAACGGGCCGTTGTTGGGACAAAATTGCCGCTGACGCGGTCTTGACACCCTTATAGTCAACGTAGATATATCCGGCTTATCGTCACTCGGAATATAAGCGGAGGCGCGGATGATCGGCGCGTTACCTACGACCGCGTCCCTCTATGAGCGGGTCCGGCGGGTGATTCCGCCGATCGAATGGCCTGCCTTTGCCGACGACATCGAAGCCATTCTCGCGCTGAAGCGAAAGCGCAATGCCGTCATCCTGGCGCATAACTACCAGACGCCCGAGATATTCCATTGCGTGGCCGACATAGTCGGCGACAGCCTGGCGCTCGCCCGCAAGGCAATGACGGTCGACGCGGACGTCATCGTGCTGGCCGGCGTGCATTTCATGGCCGAAACGGCCAAGCTCCTCAATCCGGGCAAGACTGTGCTCATCCCGGATCCCGGCGCCGGCTGCTCGCTGGCCGACTCCATCACCGCGTCCGACGTGCGCTTGATGCGGCAACGCTATCCCGGCGTGCCGGTCGTGACCTACGTCAACACCGCCGCCGCAGTGAAAGCAGAATCTGACATCTGCTGCACCTCGGGCAACGCGCTGGCGATCGTGGAATCCCTCGGCGCGCCACGAGTGATCATGCTGCCGGACGAGTATCTGGCGCAGAACATCGCCGCCCAGACCGACGTCCAGATTATCGCCTGGAAGGGGCATTGCGAAGTCCATGAGCGCTTCAGCCCCGCCGACATAAGCGAGCTGCGCCAGGGGCACCCCGGCATCACCGTGCTTGCCCATCCCGAGTGCCCGCCGGAGGTTGTCGCGGCAGCGGATTTCGCGGGCTCGACCGCGGCGATGTCCGACTATGTCGGACGGCACAAGCCGGCGCGTGTGGTACTGATGACGGAATGTTCGATGAGCGACAACGTCGCCGTCGAGCATCCCGACGTCGATTTCGTGCGCCCCTGCAATCTCTGCCCGCACATGAAGCGCATCACGCTCGCCAACATTCGCGCCGCACTCGAGGAGAACCGTCACGTCGTCACGATCGATCCAGCTGTTGCCGAGCGAGCTCGTTGGGCAGTCGAGCGCATGCTTTTCGTATGACGCCAGACATCCAGGACATCGATGGGGCTCCGGTCATCATAGGCGCAGGCATCGCCGGCCTGATGACGGCGCTTCATCTGGCGCCGCAGCCAGTCGTTCTTTTGTCCAGGTCGCCGCTCGGGACGGACGCCTCAAGCACACTTGCCCAAGGCGGGCTTGCAGCGAGTCTGGGGGAGGACGACAGCCCTGAACTGCATCTGGCGGATACGCTTGCCGCCGGCGATGGGCTTTGCAATGAAGCGATAGCCAAGCGCGTCGTTGAGGCTGTGCCTCAAGCCATCTACAACCTCATTCGTCTCGGTGTCCCGTTCGACCGGTCGTTCAACAGCAAGCTGCGGCTCGGCCTGGAGGCGGCGCATTCGCGCCGCCGCATCGTGCATGCCGCCGGCGATGCCACCGGCCGGGAGCTGTTTCGTGTGCTGCTCGCCGTCGCGCGCCGGACACGCTCGATCAGGATCATGGAAGGCATCACAGCCCTTCGCCTCGTTGTCGCCGAAGGTGGCACTGTGGGCTTGCTGGCCGTCCAGCATTCAGGCGTGGTCGCATTCCCGACCCGTCGTGTGGTCCTTGCAACCGGCGGGATTGGCGGACTCTTTAGCGATACGACGAATCCGCTTTCCTCTTATGGCCATGGCCTTGCGCTTGCCGCCTGCGCCGGCGCGGAGCTCGCCGATCTGGAATTCGTGCAATTCCATCCGACGGCCCTCGATAACCCGCGTCGACCGATGCCGCTCTTAAGCGAAGCGGTGCGTGGTGAAGGTGCTGTGCTGGTGGACGATCAGGGCCATCGTTTCCTTGCCGATACGCCAGGTGCCGAACTTGCTTCGCGCGATGTTGTTGCGCGGGCGATCTCGTACGAACTCGCCGCCGGCCGCCGCGTCTATCTCGACGCCCGGCGCTGCCTCGGCCCGAAATTCGTCAAGCGCTTCCCGGCGATCGACGCAGCTTGCAAGCAGGCCGGTATCGATCCGGCCGTGGAGCCGATCCCGGTGCGTCCTGCGGCCCACTATCACATGGGCGGAGTGGCCGTCGACGTCGAGGGGCGTAGTTCCGTTGGCGGGCTCTGGGCCTGTGGCGAGGTCGCGTGCACCGGGCTGCACGGCGCCAACCGGCTGGCCAGCAACTCTCTGACCGAAGCCGTTGCGACCGCCGCCTGGGTGGCGGCAAGTGTCGCCGGCACATACTCCGGCTGGCAGTGGCCAAGGCTTCCCGAAACCGTTCCGGTGCGTCCGGACCCTTCTTCCATTCGCCAACTCGTCTCCAATGCGCTGGGTATTATCCGCCACGGAACCGCTCTGCGCGCAGCAGTTGCGACACTGTTGCCGATCGCCGTTGGCGAGACGGCGGCGGCCGACCCGGCCCTTGTGGCACTGCTGATCGCGACCGCCGCCCTTCGGCGCCAGGAGAGCCGTGGATCGCATTTTCGATCCGATTTCCCAACGCGCGAGGCTAGCGCCCTCCCCTCTCGGCTGACGCTCTGCAGCGCCTTCGAGACTGCCGTCGCGCTCAACTGGCAAGCAGCCGAACGGAGCCGTTAAATATGACTTCACTTTCACCGCTTCCCCAGATCATCATGGAACCGATTGTGCGCAGTGCCCTTCTGGAAGATCTGGGCAGAGCCGGCGACATCACCAGCGACTCAATCATCCCGGCCGATCGAAAAGCCACATTTGCGCTGAATGCCAGGCACGCCGGCGTTGTTGCCGGGCTCGATCTGGTCATGTTTGCCTTCCTGCTGGTCGATCCCGGAATCAACATGCAGTTGCGGTGTCCCGAGGGCGGCAAAGTGTCGGCCGGAGAAACCATTGCGATTGTGAACGGGCCGGCGCGCAGCCTGCTAACGGCCGAGCGGACGGCGCTCAATTTCCTGTGCAAGCTAAGCGGCATTGCAACGGCTACAGCGGCGCTCGTAAACGCGGTGCGCGGCCATAATGCAAAGATCGTATGCACGCGAAAGACGACACCCGGCCTGCGTGCCTTGGAAAAATATGCGGTGCGCGCAGGCGGCGGCGCCAATCACCGCTTCGCGCTCGACGACGCCGTGCTCATCAAGGACAACCACATCGCCGTTGCCGGCGACATCCGCACCGCAATCGAGCGCGCGCGCGGCGCGGTTGGCCATATGGTGAAGATCGAGGTCGAAGTCGACACGCTGAACCAGCTCGAGATGGCGCTCAAGGCTGGAGTCGACGCGGTGCTCTTCGACAACATGTCCCTCCAGGACCTCGCCCAGGCCGTGGCGATGGTCGGCGGCCGGACTATCACCGAGGCGTCGGGTCGGGTGACACCGAAAACGGCTCCGGCAATTGCGGCGACCGGCGTCGACCTTATCTCGGTCGGCTGGCTCACCCACAGCGCTCCCATCCTCGACATCGGCCTCGATATGCCCGCCGACCGGAATTGCAGCAGGCATCTGAACTGAGGGAGAGGACATGAACCGGAATCGCAGGAACTCCTTTGGCCGCAAACTAACTTGCGCCAGCACGTCGTCAGTTCCGTCGACCGCCGACGCAAGCCTGCTAGCTGCACGACCAAACAGTTCGACTGGCGAGGACGGCGCAACAGGCCAGGAGCAAACAAAAGACCGCATGGAAGCACTTGGCTTTATCGTCTGCCGGCTCGACGAACTGCGCCAGATGGCTGCCTCTCACGGACTGGAAACCCTCGGTTGCCTACTGGACGCCGCCTTCACCCAATCCTGTGACGAGATCAGAAGGGAGCGTTCATACGCTCAGAGCGAAGAAACCCACGCGATAGGCGGCGAGGACGACCGAGCACGCGACACACAGGTGGCACAGGATTGCAAGCCGTTCTGGAGGAAGAGAAATGCGTAAAATCGTTTCCGGCAAGCTGCACGGCATCCATGTCACCGAGGCTAACCTCGACTACCATGGCTCGATCACGCTCGATCCCGACCATTGCGAGGAGGCGGGCGTCCTGCCGATGGAATTCGTCGAGATCTGGAACAAACACTCCGGCGCCCGGATCTCGACCTATGTCATACTCGGCGAGCGCGGATCGCGCTGTTGCATCCTTAATGGCGCCGCGGCCCGCACCTGCCAGCCGGGCGATCAGGTCATCATCTGCAACTCGGTCTACGTGCACGAGAGGGAGTTGACCGCGCTCAAGCCGCGCGTACTGACTTTCGACAAGAACAATCGCGTCGTCGACCGCCTGACCTACTCCGTCGAGCGCGATGCAGCCGGATGCTACAGCTTTTCGATACTCGACGTCGCTAACAAGCCGCTCCCAATACCCGCGCTTGTTGCCAAATAGAATTGGCCCCGGCGGGCACTCCAATTGGTGGCCGCCAGTGGAACCCTCGAAGCGGAGGTGGAATGAACCCGCAGCCACATTTGGACAAGACCGTTGGGGCGATCAACCCAAGCTTCCCACATTGGGACCGGGATACGGCACAGGCAGTTTACGACCTGCCCTTCAACGACCTGCTCTTCCGAGCCCAGACGATCCAACGCGAGAATTTCGATCCCAACAGGGTGCAGCTGTCGCGCCTGCTTTCGATCAAGACTGGTGGCTGTCCCGAGGATTGCGGCTATTGCAGCCAGTCCTCGCATCATCAGTCAGGCCTCAAGGCCTCGAAGCTGATGGAGGTTCAGCGCGTCATCGCCGAGGCCAGGAAGGCGCGCGACGCCGGCGCCACGCGCTATTGCATGGGGGCCGCATGGCGCAGCCCCAAGGAGCGCGACATGGATGCGGTGGTCGCCATGGTCGAGGGCGTGAAGGCGCTCGGCATGGAGACCTGTATGACGCTCGGCATGCTCGACTTAGATCAGGCGCAGCGGCTCAAGCAGGCCGGCCTCGATTATTACAACCACAACATCGACACCTCCGAGCGCTACTACAGCGAGATCATCTCGACCCGGACCTTCGCCGACCGGCTCGACACGCTGGCCAACGTCCGCGACAGCGGCATCAAGGTCTGCTGCGGCGGCATCGTCGGCATGGGCGAGGAAAAGGCCGACCGCATCGACATGCTGGTGACTTTGGCCAACCTGCCGGAGCCGCCCGACAGCGTGCCGATCAATATGCTTATCCCGATCGAGGGCACGCCGCTTGGCGAGGCCGCCTCCATCGAACCGATCGAATTCGTGCGCACCATCGCGCTCGCCCGCATCATGATGCCGGCGTCGCATGTGCGGCTCTCGGCCGGCCGCACGGCGATGAGTGACGAGATGCAGGCGCTGTGCTTCTTCGCCGGCGCCAACTCGATCTTTGTCGGTGACACATTGCTGACCGCCGAGAATCCGGGCGAGGATAAGGACAGTGCGCTGTTCCGCCGGCTGGGCATCAAGCCGATGGAGCGGGAGTGAACGGGCGAGCTTTGCTCGAGCGTTACGACGCCAGCCTGCGTGGGCTGGCCCGCAAGGGCCGATTGCGGACCTTGGGCCCCCGCTCGGGTCTCGACTTCGCCTCCAACGACTATCTGGGCTTGGCGCGCTCGAAGCGAATAGCGGAGGCGGTCGCAGCGGCGCTCGCTGCTGGCACGCCCGTCGGGGCGACGGGCTCGCGGCTGCTGCGCGGCAACGATCCCGAGCACGAGGCGCTCGAAGCCAAGGCGGCCGAGTTTTTCGGAGCTGAGCGCGCGCTGTTTTTCGGCGGCGGCTACATCGCCAATTTCGCGGTGCTCACGACTTTGCCCCAGAAGGGCGATCTGGTCGTGCTGGACGAGCTCATCCATTCCAGCGCGCATGAGGGCGCGGGGGTCACCCGCGCAGAAGCCGTGGTAGTTGCGCACAATGATGCGGGCGCTGTGGACGACGCCATCGTAGCCTGGCGGGCATTGGGTGGGACCGGCCGACCCTGGATCGTGGTCGAGAGCCTCTACAGCATGGATGGTGACCGGGCTCCGATCGCTGAACTGATCGCGGTCGCGGACCGCCACGACGCATTCCTGTTTGTCGACGAGGCGCATGCCACCGGCGTCTACGGCCCGGATGGGCGCGGTTTCGCGCACGACCTCGAAGGCCGCGACAACGTCGTTGTGCTGCACACCTGCGGCAAGGCGCTTGGCGCATCCGGCGCGCTGGTTACCGCGCCGGCGGCGCTATGCGACTATCTCGTCAACCGCTGCCGCCCGTTCATCTACGCCACCGCGCCCTCGCCGCTGATGGCCGTGGCGGCGGCAACGGCGCTCGACATCGTCGCTGACGAGCCCGAGCGCCGCGAACGGCTGGCAGGGCTGGCCGCGCTTGCAGGCAAGAGAGCCGAGGAGCTTGGCTTGCCTGTGAGCGGTTCGCAGATCCTGCCGGTCGTCGTCGGCGACAATGCCCGCACCATGACTCTGGCGCAGGCTTTGCAAGCGCGCGGCTTCGATGTGCGCGGCATCCGCCCGCCGACGGTACCAGAAGGCACGGCAAGGCTCAGGATCTCGCTGACGCTGAATGTCGGCGAGGACGACGTCTCGGCGCTGTTCGATGCGCTTTCCGAGGAATGGGCGCGCAGGCAATGACGGCGCGCTTCATCGTGACCGGCACCGACACCGGAATCGGCAAAACTGTGTTTGCGGCCGGTCTTGCGGGCTTGCTCGACGGCTTCTACTGGAAGCCGGTTCAGTCGGGTCTCGACGAGGAGACCGACAGCGAAGTCGTTGCCCGGCTTTCTGGCCTACCTTCGGGGCGCGTCCTGCCGGAAGTCTACCGTCTGAAAACCCCTTTATCGCCGCATCGGTCTGCCGAAATCGACGGCGTCGCGATCGAGGCTGCGAAGCTCTCGCTATCGGAGTTGCCTGGCCCGCTCATCATCGAAGGAGCCGGCGGGCTGATGGTGCCGCTCAATCGGCAGACAAGGTTCATCGATATTTTCCGGGAATGGCAACTACCGGTCATTCTTTGCGCCCGCACCGGCCTCGGCACGATCAACCACACCCTGCTTTCGGTCGAGGCTTTGCGTGTCCGCTCCATCCCTTTGCTTGGCATCGCCTTCATCGGCGACGAGATGGCCGATACGCAAAGGACGATCGCCGAAATGGGCAACGTACGTATGCTTGGCCGCCTGCCGCGTCTCGACCCACTGACGCCTGAGGTGCTTTCCGCGGCTATGCAGGCCGCATTTAAAATCGCCGACTTCATGGAGATCCGAGCATGAGCCGCTCCGCTGTCTGGCATCCCTTCACCCAACATGCTACCGAGCCGGCGCCGCCGATGATCGCGCGCACCGAAGGCGCCTACGTCGAGACGCGGGAAGGCAAGCGCATCCTCGATGCGATCTCCTCCTGGTGGGTCATCACCCACGGCCACCGCCATCCGAAGATCGTGGAGGCGATCCGCAACGCCACCGAAACACTCGACCAGGTGATCTTCGCCGGCCTCAGCCACGAGCCGGCCGAGCGATTGGCTTCAGCGCTGGTCGAAATGACACCAGCGGGCCTCGACTGGGTCTTCTTCTCCGACAGCGGCTCGACCAGCGTCGAGGTGGCGCTGAAAATGGCGCTCGGCTTTCACCGCAACAACGGCACGCCGCGCTCGCGCATCGTCGTCATGGAGCACAGCTATCACGGCGACACCATCGGCACGATGAGCGTCGGGGCGCGCGGCGTTTTCAACGCCGCTTACGAGCCTCTGCTGTTTGAGGTCGACACCATCCCCTTCCCTGCCGCCGGCCGCGAGCAGGAAACGCTCGATGCCTTCGAACGGCTGGCGCGCGACCGAGAGGTTGCCGCATTGATTGTCGAGCCGCTGGTGCTCGGCGCCGGCGGTATGCTGATGTACCCGGCTTCAGTTCTCGCCGAACTCAAGCGCATTGCCGAGCGCTCCGAAACGCTTTTTATCGCCGACGAAGTCATGACCGGCTGGGGCCGCACCGGCACCATGTTCGCCTGCGAGCAGGCTGCGATCGCGCCCGACATATTGTGCACGTCCAAGGGGCTGACCGGCGGCTCATTGCCGCTCGCGGCGACGCTCGCCACCGACGCGATTTTTCGTGCACATTATTCCCAGGATCGGGCCAGGACGTTCTTTCATTCTAGCTCGTACACGGCGAACCCGATCGCCTGCGCGGCCGCACTGGCGAATGTCGGCATGTGGCGTAACGAACCCGTGGCGGAACACGTCGCCGTCCTGTCGCAGATACAGGCGGAAAAGGTTGCACAATTCAGCCAGGACCCGCGTTTCGAGAATGTGCGCACGACCGGCACCATCGCCGCCCTCGACCTCAGTGTCGGCAACGCCGGCTATCTCGCGGAGGTCGGCCCGAAACTGCGCGCCTTCTGCCTCGAGCGCGGATTACTGGTGAGACCCCTTGGCAACGTTATCTATGCGCTGCCGCCCTATTGCGTGACGTCGGGCGAGCTCGACCGTCTCTACGCGACAATAGACGAGGCGGCCGGGCTTGCGGGCGGCAAAAGATGAACCGCACGGCGCGCATCATAGGCCTTGGCCATCACGTGCCGGCTCGAAAGGTCGGCAATGCCGAAATCGAGGCAAGCCTGGGGCTGGAGGCCGGCTGGATCGAGGGGCGAACCGGCATTCGCTCGCGTTTCTGCGCGGAACCCGGCGACACGCTGTCCGGACTGGCAGCAAAGGCGGGCGACATAGCGCTGCGGGCCGCTGGCGTCGACCGCAACGAGATCGGCCTGCTGCTTCTGGCGACTTCGACGCCTGACCATCTGCTGCCGCCGAGCGCGCCGTTGGTGGCGCACAGGCTCGGCCTCGAAAAGGCCGGCGGGGTCGACCTGGCGGGCGCCTGCGCCGGATTCATCTATGCCATGACCTTCGCCGACGGCTTCGTGCGCCTGCACAACAAGCCGGCCGTCGTCATTGCAGCCAACATACTGAGCCGCCGGATCAACCCGGCCGAGCGGGCTAGCGCCGTGCTGTTCGCCGATGCTGCGGGCGCGGTCGTGCTCGCCCCGTCCAGCGATCCCGGCCACGGCATCCTCGGCTCCTCATTTGCCTCGGACGGTTCGGCTTACGGCCTGATCCACGTTCCGGCGGGCGGCAGCAACCGTCCCTTCGCGGAAGAGATCGACGTCGCCGAAACCCGTATGACCATCGCGAATGGCCGTGAAGTCTTCGCCAGGGCTGTCGAGATGATGAGCCGCTGTTCCACGGAAGCGTTGGCTGCGGCCAGTCTTTCGGCGTCGGAAGTCGCCCGTTTCGTGCCGCACCAGGCGAACGCCCGCATCTTCAACGCGGTCGGCAAGTCGCTCGGCATTGCCGATGAGCGGATGGTCAAAACCATCGCCGAATACGGCAATTCGTCAGCCGCAACGATTCCGTTGTCACTGTCGGTCGCGTCCCGTGCCGATCCCTTTCAGCCTGGCGAGAAATTGCTACTCACAGCGGCTGGAGCCGGCCTGACCGGCGGAGCGCTTGTGGTTGGCGTTTAACGCGCGGGCCGGAGCATGTTCCGGCGAAGCCCAGGATCGAAAAGCAGGTTGGCGGGATTTTCTCAGTATTTACAATGATGGATAAGACTAGAGTCTTTCATGTTTTGACGAAAGCGTATCCGGCGTTTTCGAAGTAGTTCTTGCATTCGGTTGCCTCGATGGTTGCGACGAGGTGGCCGATGTGGCGCCAAGTGTCCTCGACGGTGCGTTTCTGAGCCTGGCGCATCCAGTGCTTGATCTTGGCGAAGGCCTGCTCGATCGGATTGAGGGTCCGGTGAGTAGGGCGGCAGGTACCAGAGCCTGGCGCCAGCGGCCTTGATCATCTGCCTGATGGCAGCGGACTTATGGCTTCCCAGATTGTCCATGACGACGATGTCGCCGGGTTCAGCACGGTGATGAGCTGCTGTTCGACATAGGCGCGGAAGCATTGGCCGTTGATCGGTCCGTCGAAGACGCAAGGTGCCGCGAGCCGATCACAGCGCAGCGCGCCGAGGAAAGTCAGCGTGCGCCAGTGGCCATGTGGAGCCAGGCCGCGCAGCCGCTTGCCCTTCGGCCCCCAGCCGCGCAGGGGAGCCATGTTGGTCTTGATCCAGGTCTCATCGATGAAGACCAGGCACTGCGGATCGAGGCCGGCCTGCCAGGATCGCCATCGCTGGCGCCTGCGGGCAACATCGGCGCGTGCCTGCTCAAGGGCGAACAGCGTTTTTTTAAAGCTCAGGCCTTCGCGGCGCAGGAACTGCCACACCGCATTGTGCGAGACCTTGACCCCGCGAGCGGCCAACTCGTCCTTCAGCCGATGCAGCGACAGATCAGAGGTCTGGTTGATCCGCTCCACGATGAAGGCTCGATGCGGTTCCAGAACCCGCCTACGGTGGCCACCCATCTTGCCCGGCGCCACCGAGCCGGTTGCCTGATGGCGCTGCAACAACTTCACCGCCGCCGAAACCGAAATGCCGAACCGCTTGGCGGCCGACCGGCGCCTCTCGCCGCTCAAAACTGCCGCTACAACCCGCTCGCGAAGATTATCGGAAAGAGGTCGAACCATCTGATGCTGGCCTCCAATCCAGCCAGCATCTTGAATCACAAATCCAACCGAGCGGGAATCCCTTCCGATTCTATCGAGCGGTGAAACGCTCTAGATCCAACTGCTGCAAGCGCTTGGGGGGCTGGTGCAACCGCAAGCGCGGAGGTGCGACGAATGTTACCGCATTAAAAGTATCTGCAGGTCAGCGACGTTGGTGCCGGTAGCGCCTGTCATCAGCAAGTCTCCTGAAGTTGCTAGGGCCGCGTAAGAATCATTGTTGCGAAGTAGAATGTCCGGGTCCTCGCCAAAATCCCGCATCCAGGAAATCGACCCTGCATCGACGATACCTCCGGCCGCATCAGTAGGCCCGTCACGCCCGTCTGTACCGCCGCTTAGAAATACCCACCTGCGGTGGATCGCCTTTGCTTCGTTTGCAAGCGCGAACCGGAGCGCCAGCTCCTGATTGCGTCCGCCCTTGCCAGTGCCCGAGACCTCGACCGTCGGCTCACCACCGGCGACAATTGCAAGCGGTCCTTGATGGCAAGCATGTTCGAGTGCGAGGCCGTGGAGCTCGCGGGCAGCATTACCAACATTGCCGGACAACCAGTCCGAGGCCTTGAGCACACGAATGCCGCATTGCAAGGCCTTGGCCGTCAGGCGTTCAAGACTGATGCGGTTAGATACGACCACCACATTCTCGACGCGATCGCACATTGTTTCTGAGATGCATACATCAGTGGGAATAAGAGCTTCCTTGAATCTCGAACTGACACTGTACGTCGAAAGCACATCAAGTGCCCGGGCAGCAGAGGCATAGGGTGAGGCCGTTGGGCCACTGGCCACCAGGCGAACGTCATCGCCCGGCACGTCGGAAACTATGAGGGCCAGGATGTCGGCCCTCGATGCCAATTGTGCCAGGCGCCCACCCTTCAGTCGCGAAAAATACTGCCTGACAGTATTGATCTCCCGAATGTCAGCCCCAGATCGGATGAGCGCGTCGTTCAGCGCGATCTTTTCAGCCAGCGAGAGTCCCGCCGCAGGAGCGCACAAAAGTGCCGAGCCGCCACCGCTGACGAGGACCAGAACGAGGTCGCCAGGTCCCGCAGACCGAGCAAGAGTCTCCACGACACAACCGGCCTTGAGGCTCTCTTGATCCGGCAGCGGGTGCCCAGCGACTATAACTTCGACACCGCCAATCGCTACGGCGTTTTCGGCATTGGTGACAGCTATCGCCTTGTGCAACTTGCTGCCAATCAACGGCAATGCCGCAGACGTCATCGCACAAGCCGCTTTGCCGAAGGCGATAAGGATTACACGTCCGGCCCTCTCGAACCGGTCGGCGCGCTTCTCCAGGGCAGCGGCAACTTGGAGGCCGGGCTCGGCCGCAGCGATGCCCGTCCGAAACAGATCGATCGCCTGTTTGCGTAGATCCATCAATTCCGATGCAGGGCCGGGCAGCATCCTCACACCACCCGATCCGGAGCGGGTCTGCCCTCGAAGAAGGCGGTGACGTTGTCGAGCGCCTTCATGCCCATCGCCTCCCGCGTTTCCGCGGTCGCACTGCCGAGGTGGGGAAGCAGAACGACATTTTCTCGATCGAGCAGACCGCGGGGCACTGCCGGTTCCTCGGCATAAACATCAAGCCCGGCCCCGGCGATCGTTCCCATGTCGAGTGCGTGAATCAGTGCGATCTCGTCGATCACATCTCCGCGCGCCGTATTTATGAGGAAAGCGGTAGGCTTCATGGCTGAAAGCCTGGCCTCGTCGATCAGATGCTTATTGTCGGCGCCACCAGGGCAATGCAGCGAGACGAAGTCCGACTCCGCCAGAACCGCTTCGATGGATGGAAGTTGTCGGGCAGACATTGACCGGGTAACGTCGTCTTCAACCCTGGAACGGTTATAAAAGACGACGTCCATGCCGAAGCCGAAATGCGCTCGACGCGCCATAGCTTTGCCGATGCGTCCCATCCCAATGATCCCAAGCTTTTTGCCCGAGATCTTTGCGCCGATGAGATGTGTTGGGCACCACCCCTTCCAGCCGCCGGAGCGCAGTTGTCGCTCACCCTCCCCGGCACGGCGCGCAACCGACAGGAGGAGGCTCATCGCGATATCCGCAGTGCAGTCCGTCAGCACTCCCGGTGTATTCGTCACTGCAATATCGCACTGGCGGGCAGCCGCCACGTCTATATGGCTGAAACCGACCCCGAAATTGGCGAGCAATCGTGTGCGGCAGCTGTCGGACGGAAACACTGAGGCGGGCAGTCGATCGCTAACAGTGGGAAGAATTGCGTCATAGGTCTGGAACGCCGTCGCGAGATCCTCTGTCGTCAGCGGCACATCGTCGGCATTCAGCACTGCGTCGAATCGTTCGGTCAGAATCTTCTCCACTTTGGCCGGCCAACGGCGGGTTACCATCACACGCGGGTTCATTCATAACCTCTCAACTTTGCACAATCACATGTGCGAAACCGCCGGACGACTCCGGCGGTTCGCGATGCTGGCAGTTTGGACGCGACACCTTGACGCGGCCTTGGCGCAGGCTCAAGCCGCCCTCAGCCTCTGTTCCAGCACGTCAGCGATGGTGGAGCCGAAAGCTGCCGGGGTGGGCACAATCGTGACCCCGGCGCCGCGCAGTATCTCGACCTTCTCCTGCGCCGACTCGCCGAAGGCGGAGATGATGGCGCCGGCATGGCCCATGCGGCGGCCCTTCGGGGCGGAGAGGCCGGCGACGTAAGCGATCAGCGGCTTCCTCATATTGTCGCGCGCCCAGATCGCGGCTTCGGCTTCCTGCGGGCCGCCGATCTCGCCGATCATCACCACGGCGTCGGTGTCGTCGTCGCGCTCGAAGAGCTGAAGGATGTCCTTGAAGGACGAGCCGTTGATCGGATCGCCGCCGATGCCGACGCTGGTCGACACGCCGATACCCAGCGCCTTCATCTGCGAGGCAGCCTCGTAGCCCAGCGTGCCGGAACGGCCGACGATGCCGACGCGTCCGGGCAGATAGATGCTGCCCGGCATGATGCCCATCAGCGCCTGTCCGGGCGTGATGACGCCGGCGCAGTTCGGGCCGACCAGCCGCATGCGGTCCTCGAAGCGGTAGCGGCGCATATAGCGCTTGACCTGCATCATGTCCTGCGAGGGGATGCCGTCGGTGATGCAGACGCACAGTTTTATACCGGCATCCGCCGCTTCCATGATCGAATCCGCCGCGAAGGGCGG
>NZ_JAIUHK010000060.1:0-24670 GCF_020165075.1 Mesorhizobium sp. CA4 | reverse complement strand
CGACATCGTTGGCGCGAGCCACCTCGAAAGCGCAAATTTCAAGCCATGCCAAAGCTATCTTAGCGCATATGCCCTCGCGGGGGAGGTGCCCGGCAGGGCAGAGGGGGGCTGTCCCTCCAGCGTCTCAATAATCAAACCGAATATCAAGGCAGGTTCGCGCTGGACACGTTGACCAACGCCGCGTTCCTTCACACCCCCCTCTGGCCTGCCGGCCATCTCCCCCGCAAGGGGGAAATTGGGGCTTCGGCGTCCCGCCTTTACTTCACCGCCTCCTCGTAAACCTCCGGCCTGAACCCCACTAATATCCGCTCGCCCATCTCCAGCACCGGCCGCTTGATCATCGTCGGCTTGGCGAGCATCAGCTGCTTCGCCTTCTTCTCGTCCAGCCCGGTCTTGTCTGCTTCCGGCAGCTCGCGAAAGGTCGTGCTGCCCTTGTTTAGCAGCTTTTCCCAACCGACCTTGCCGATCCAACCGCTGAGCTTGTCGGCCTCGATCCCCTCTGCCCGGTAGTCATGAAAGCGATACGGCACGTCACGGCTCTCCAGCCAGACGCGCGCCTTCTTGATCGTGTCGCAGGTGGTGATCCCGTAGATAGTAATGGTCAAGGCGGGCCTCTGTCAGATGGGTTTTCGAATCCGGCAGAAGCCTAGGCCGGCCCTATAAGCTTTGCCAGCGCTACGCGCCGGTGCGATTTTGGCCCTTGCCAATACTAAGGTTTTTTCCTAAGTATTTTCCTGCAAAGACCCTGACCGCCAGGCGGTCCCGGAAGGAACAGCTATGAGCCTGCAGACCGTCAGCCAGAACCCACCGCCCATCGACGGCATTTTTCGCGCGCTGGCCGATCCGACACGGCGGCGCGTCGTGGAGCGGCTGAACAGAAGTCCTGCCTCGGTCAGCGAGTTGGCGGAGCCGTTCGGCATGGCGCTCCCCTCCTTCGTCGAGCACCTGAAGGTACTGGAAGGTTGCGGGCTGGTGCAGTCGCAAAAGGCCGGCCGGGTCAGGACTTACAGCCTTTCGCCCGAGCCGCTGAAGCTTGCGGAAAACTGGCTCGCCGAACAGCGCGCGCTGTGGGAGCGCCGGCTCGACCAGTTCGACGCCTATGTGATGAACCTCAAGGAGAGTGAAAAGTGAGCTATCCGTTCAAGCCGAACCCGAAACTGGACCTGACGCTGGAGCGCTTCCTCGACGCGCCGCGCGAACTCTTGTGGCGCGCCTGGACGAGGCCGGAGCATGTCAAGCAATGGTTCACGCCGAAGCCATGGATCATCACCGATTGCGAGATCGACCTCAGGCGTGGCGGCCTGTTCCGCACGCGCATGCAATCGCCCGACGGCAAGGAGGTGAGCGACCGCCATTGCTGCTATCTCGAGATCGTGCCGAACGAACGACTGGTGTGGACCGACGCGCTGCTGCCGGGCTACCGGCCATCCGGCGAACCGTTCATCACCGCGGTCATCGCGCTGACGCCGGAGGGCAAGGGCACGCGCTACACCGCCACCGCCATCCACCGCGACGAGGCGACGCGCGACAGCCACGAGGAGATGGGGTTCTTCGATGGCTGGGGCACGGTGGCCGACCAGCTTGCCGGGTATGCGAAGACGATTTGAGCAGCAGACATGGCGGCCTGGATATGATCCGAGGCCGCCATGCCCGATCTTTCAAAATCATGCTGCGAAAGCCGTGCGCAGCCGAATGCCGGCAAGCCTCAGTAGTAGAAACGCTCTTCGCTGATCTTGCCGTTCTTGACGGTGTAGAGGCCAACCTCATCCATCTTGACGCGTTCGCCGGTCGATTTCGGCGTCACGTCGAAGCTGAAGCGCAAGGCGAACTGGTCGCCATTGACGTACGGCCCCTCGACCGAACCGCCATGAACCTCATGGTTCGCTTCCCACCACTCGCCCTTCTGCTTGACGGCTTCCTTGCCGCTGCAGACGGCCATCGGGCCGTCCATGGCTTCGTAGCTGACGATGTCGTCGGCATTGTATTTCGCGGCAGCGCCGTGGCTGTCGCCCCGCTTGAGGAGCTCGGTGAAATCTTTGGCAATTTCCGCAGTGGTCATGATTTCCTCCCGGTTTGGACCAGACATCAAGTAGGTATCGATCGTTCGCCTGCCACCGACGTCCGGCTCCGCAGGTGACAAATCGTGTCAGGATGGTGGCGCTGCCGACGATAAGGATGCTTTGAGATGCTTACATGACAGCATGGGCATCATCCTGGCCGTTCAGCTGCCAAGTTCCGGGGAACGTATATTCCCCCTGGTGGCTATGGATCAGCGCAAAATTCCGCACTCTCCAGCTGACGGGTTCAACCAGCCGTTCCTGAATTTTCGGCACCTCGTCTCTGTCGCGGAGCAAAGTCACGTGCGGCTCTAACCTATTAGTCACGAAATCGCGCAGCGGGCTGTCGTGCACGATCGCCGAAAGTTTGCGCCAGAAGTGTTGCAGCGCTGGGGAATGATCGCTGCTTCGAAGCACCAGCGCGCCACCACCAAAGGCAGACAAACGGTCGAAGGAAACGTCGAAGGCTTTCGCTGTACCAGCGAGCCAACGCGACAAGCCGTCTCAACTACATACGGGGATTTGCCGTCGCCGAGACCCATCAAGGTTACGTGCGTCTGCTTGGCGGGAGTTAGCCAAGCTTTGAGCAGCCCATACTCCCGACAATAGCACTCGCCTCGATGTGCTAGCACAGCATTGGTGGGCTCTTCGACCAGGACTCCATAAAACAGATGCGGCTCTTTCGGCTGCCTCCGATTCCTGCTCATCCTCAACTCGCCCCAGCCGAAATAAGTTTGGCCATTGTCGTGCGTCCCGAATGTAGGCTCTCCGTTCATGGCTGATCCCTTTCGGATATCGTCCAAAGGGCCAGATTAGAACAAAACAAGAACAAACTACAAGGGAGAATAACACCCGCGCTCGATCGCAAGCCGCCGCACCAGCGCCAGCACGGTATCGATGGTCGGCGTCGGTTGGCCGGTCAGGCGGCCGAGTTCCTGCACCGCGGTGACCAGCGCGTCGATCTCCATCGGACGGCCGCGCTCGAGATCCTGCAGCATCGAGGTCTTGTGCTCGCCGACATCGCCGGCCCCCTTGATGCGCCGATCGACCGGGATGAGGAAGCGCACGCCGAGTTGCTCACCGATCGCCTGCGCCTCCAGCATCATGGCTTGGGCAACGGCGCGTGTGGCTTCGTCGGCGACGATGGCCGCAAGCGTGCTGCCGGTCAGTGCCGAGATCGGGTTGAAGGAGAGATTGCCCCAGAGTTTCACCCAGATCTCCGAGCGGATGTCCTCGCGCACCGGCGCCTGCAGTCCGGCCTTGACCATTTCGCGGGCAAGCGCGGCGACGCGCTCGCTCTTCTCGCCGGAAGGTTCGCCCAGCGAAAAGCGCGTGCCCTCGACATGGCGGATCAGGCCCGGCGCATCGACCTCGACGGCGGGATAGACGACGGAGCCGATGACACGTTCCGGTCCGATGCGCTGCCAGATCGCGCCACCGGGATCGACTGCGTTGAGCCGCGTGCCTTCGAGCGCGCCGCCCGCCTTGTAAAAATACCACCAGGGCACGCCGTTCTGCATGGTGACGACGGCTGTCCCCTCGCCCAAGAGCGGCGCGATCTCGCCCAGCGCGGGGGCCAGCGAATGCGCCTTCAGCGCCAGCACGACATAGTCCTGCACGCCAAGTTCCTCGGCGCGTGCCGCCGCTTTCACCCGCGCCACCGTTTCCTTGCCGTCCTCGATCAGGCGCAGGCCGTCGGCCTTGATCGCCTGCAGGTGCGCGCCGCGCGCCATGATCGACAGATCAACAGAACCGGAGATCGCCAGCTTCGCGGCGAGGTAGCCGCCGATCGCGCCAGCGCCAAAGACTGTAACGCGCATCAGGCGAGCCCGAGCTTGGCCGCCAGCCCGATGCGCTGCAGCTTGCCCGTCGCGCCCTTCGGGATCTCGTCGAGGATCACCACTTTGCGCGGCACCTTGAAGTCGGCGAGTCGGGTCGATGCAAAGCCGCGGATGTCGGCCTCGCTGGCGCTCTGGCCTTCGCGCAGCACGACGGCAGCCGCCACTTCTTCGCCCAGCTTGTCATGCGGCATGGCGAAGGTGACGACCTGCGCCACCGCGGGATGATCCATCAGCACGCCGTCGATCTCCAGCGGCGAAATCTTCTCGCCGCCGCGGTTGATGATCTCCTTCAGCCGGCCGGTGACACGCAGATAGCTATCCTCGTCGAGCACGCCCTGGTCGCCGGTGTGGAACCAGCCATGGGCGAAGGCGCTGGCATTGGCATCCGGGTTCTTCTCGTAGCCTGCCGTGACGTTCGGTCCGCGAATGACGATCTCGCCGACCTCGCCGGGTTTGAGCAGCCGACCGTCCGGCGCCATGACGGCGACTTCCGGTCCGGCCGACGCACCGACGCTGCCGGGCTTGCGCAGTCCGGGCGGCAAACGGTTGGACGCCATCTGATGCGCGGCCTCCGTCATGCCGTAGGCCTCGATCACCGGGCAGCCGAAGGTCACTTCGAGCTCGGCCATCACTTGCGCCGGCAGCGAAGCGGACGACGAGCGGATGAAGCGCAGCTTCGCCTCGGCGAGCTGTTCGGGATTGCGAGCGGCGCGCGGCAGGATCGCCTGATGCATGGTGGGCACGGCCGTGTACCAGCTGGGCTTTGCTTCGGAGAGCCACTGGAAGAAGCGCAGCGCGTTGAAGCCCGGTGTGCAGAAGACGCTGCCGCCGGCGGCGAGCGAGGACAGCACCGCCGCGATCAGCCCATGGATGTGAAACAGCGGCATGATGTTGAGGCAGCGATCAGCCGGCGTCAGGCCGAGCGTCGCGCCGATATGCCTTGCCGACGCGGCGAGATTGGCGTGGCTGAGCGGCACCAGTTTCGGACGCGACGTGGTGCCGGAGGTATGCAGAAGGAGTGCGACATCGCCATCGGCGGCCAGGCCCGAGGCGACCGGCGGCCCGGCGGGATCACCCTCGATCGCGAACACGCCGGCCGGCGCGCCTTCCGGCACCATCAGCCGCAGCACCGGGATGCCCAGGCGCTCGGCGATTTCGACCGAAGGGCCCTGCTCGTCCTTGCCTACGAGGATGGCCTTGACGCCGATATCGCTGAGATAAAAATCGAGCTCGTCGGCCCGGTAGGCCGGATTGAGCGGCGCGGTCGACGCGGCGGCGGCCACGGCGATGAAGGCCGTCGCCATTTCCGGGCCGTTCGGCAGCACGATGGCGACGCGATCGCCGCGGCCGATGCCGAGCGCGTTGAGCCGAGCAACAGTCTCATGGATCAGTCGCCGCAGCCCGCCATGCGAGAGTGCCGCCCGTTCTGGTGCGGCGATGGCCGGCGCGTCGTCGGTGCCGGGTGCAAGTCGATGGGCGAGATCGGTGGCGTTTTCGCTGTTTGTCATGGCTCCAGACTATGTTTCGAACGATCGGCTTATGTCCAGTAAAGGCCTGCTCAATATCCGAGCGCCAGGCCGTCCTTGCGCGGATCGGACGCGCCGGTCAGCGTGCCCTTTTCCCAATCGATCAGCACCGCCTGACCGCCGCCCAGCGGATGACCGGGCTCCACCACCTTATGGCCGAGCCGGCGCAGGCCTTCGATCGTCTCGGCGCGCACGCTCCGCTCTGCCTCGACGACATCGTGATTGTAGAACACCCGGGCCGCATCGATCGCCTGCTGCGGGTCCATGCCGAAGTCGATCATGTTGGTCAAAAGATGCACATGGCCGAAGGGCTGGTAGCCGCCTCCCATCACGCCGAAGGGCATGAGGGCGCGGCCATCCTTCGTCATCATGCCCGGCATGATCGTGTGCATCGGCCGCTTGCCGGGCGCTATCGCATTCGGATGTTTCGGGTCGAGGCGGAAGCTCGAGCCACGGTTCTGCAGCACGACCCCGGTCTTCGGGCCGACCACGCCGCTGCCGAAGGAATAATAGGTCGAGTTGATGAAGCTCACCGCATTGCGCTCGCGGTCGACGACGGAGATATAGACCGTGTCGCTGCCCGGAAGATCGAGACGCGGCAGATCGGTCATGGCGCGCTCGGGATCGATCGCGGCGCGCAGGCTGTCGGCATAGGCGCCGGAAAGCAGCGCCTTGACCGGCACATCGACATGATCCTGATCGGCGAAAAACGCATCGCGATCCTGATAGGCGAGCCGGCCCACCTCAATCTCGAGGTGCAGGCGCGCGGCGCCGTCCGGATCGAGCTTGTTCAGCTCAAAGCCCGAGAGCAGGTTCAGCATCAGAAGCGCGGTGAGGCCCTGGTTGTTGGGCGGCAGCTGGTGGATGTCGTAGCCGCGATAGGAGGTGCTGACCGGGGTCCGGTAATCGCCCCTGGTGGCGGCGAAATCGTCGAGCGTATGCAGGCCGCCGAGCGCGCGAAGCCGTCCGACCAGATCCTCCGCAACCGCGCCTTCGTAGAAACCGGCGCGGCCCTTCTTCGCGATGATGCGCAGCGTCTCCGCCAGCTCCGGCTGGCGATGAACATCGCCGGCCTTCGGCGGCTTGCCGTTCGGCAGGAAGATGCGGGTGGCCACCTCGTCGGCCGTCAGGTCGGTCTCGGGATCCCTCCAGTCGAAGGCGACGCGGTCGTGCACGACATAGCCTTCTTCCGCGTAACGAATGGCCGGAGCGAGCGCGTCGGCCAGGCCCTTGCGGCCATGATCCTCCAGCAGCCGACACCAGGCGTCGACGGCGCCTGGGATGGTGACAGCGTGCGGACCCTGCTTCGGAAGCTCGCTGAATCCCTTGTCCAGATACCAGTCGACCGTCGCGGCCTTTGGCGCACGGCCCGAGCCGTTGAAGGCAAGCACGTTCGCATCGCCCTTGGGGCAATAGAGGACAAAGCAGTCGCCGCCGATGCCGGTCGATTGCGGCTCAACCACCGCCTGCACCGCGGCCGCGCAAACCGCGGCGTCCATGGCGTTGCCGCCCGCGCGCAGCATGTCGATTGCCGCAAGCGTGGCGAGTGGATGCGAGGTCGCGGCCATGGCCTCGGCGGCGCGGACCGGCGAGCGGCCGGGGAACTGGAAGTCACGCATGCTGTTCAAGGTATCCCTGTATCAACGTCCGCGGCCGAAAAGCTGGGCAGCGGACAACAAGACGATCGATAGCACGATCAGGCAAGTCGAAATGGCGGCGATCGTCGGATCGATCTGATCGCGCAGCGCATTGAACATGCGCCGCGTCAGCGTCGTGGTCTCGCCGCCGGAGATGAACAGCGACACCACCACCTCGTCGAAGGAGGTGATGAAGGCAAACAGCGCGCCCGAGACGATCGAGAAGCGTATCTGCGGCATCGTCACCTGGAAGAAGGCGGAGAAGCGGCCGGCGCCGAGACTGCGCGCCACCATCTCCTGGTTCATGTCGTAGGAGCGCAACCCCGAAAGGACTGTCAGCACGACCAGCGGCAGCGCCTGCACTGTGTGCGCGATGACGAGGCCGGTCAGCGTGTTGTTGAGGCCGATGCGGGCATAGAGGAAAAAGGTTCCGATGCCGATCAGGATGACCGGGATGATCAGCGATGCCGTGAGCAGCGCGTTGATCGCGCCGGTCAGCCGCAGTGTGCGGGCGTTGATGGCGTATGCGGCGGCGGTGCCGAGCAGCGTTGCGACGATTGCCGTCATGACCGCAACCTTGACCGATACGACGGTGGCGTCGCGCCATTCGACCGAGCCGAAATAGCTTTCATACCAGCGCAGCGACCATTCCTGCGGCGGGAACTCCAACAGCGACGAGCCGGAAAAGGACATGATGACGATGATCACCGACGGGGCGATCAGGAACAGCATGACGAGGCCGCCGAGCGCATAGAGCCACAGGCGCTGCCGATGCGAGATGGGCAGGGCATTTTCCATACTCATCGCTCGCTCCACACACCGGTCGCGCGGGCGCCGAGCAGCCAGTGGAAGAGGCCAAGCAGTGCCAACGTAACGGCGAGCAGCACGACGCCGAGGGCAGCGCCCGCACCCCAATTGGAATAGAGGCTGGTGGTCTGCTCCATGCGCATCGCCCACATGATAACCTTGCCGCCGCCCATCAGCGCCGGCGTGACGAAGAAGCCGAGGCACAGCACGAAGACGATGACCACGCCCGAGGCCAGGCCGGGCAGCGACAGCGGGAAGAAGACCTGCCGGAAAGTCGCGGCCGGGCTGGCGCCGAGATTCATACCGGCGCGCAAGCAGTCGACGTCGATGGTCTTCATCGAGGCGTAGAGCGGCAGCACCAGGAAGGGCAGCATGATGTGGGTCATGCCGATGACGACGCCGGCGAAATTGTTGGCGAGTGGCAGCGGCTGGCCAATGACGCCGAGATCCGTCAGCCATGTGTTGACCAGCCCCTTGCGCTGCAGGATGACGAGCCAGGCATAGGTGCGCACCAGCACCGAGGTCCAGAACGGCAGGATGACGAAGATCAGGCAGACCCCGGCGGCGCGGCGCGGCAGTTGCGACAGCATATAGGCCAGCGGATAGCCGAAGAGCACGCAGGCGCCGGTGACGATGAAGGCCACCTTGAAGGTGGTGACGAAGGTCTTGATGTAGGAGGCCTGCTCGAAGAAGCGCGCATAATTGGCGGCGCTGAACTGGCCGCTCTCGTCGAACAGCGAAAGCCAGAACAGCCAGCAGATCGGCACGATGATGACCGCGAAGACCAGAAGCAGTCCGGGCGACAAAAGCGCGAGCAGGCCCCGCGCTTCCCGCCGCGCGTCGGCGCGCAAGGCATCGGTATTGAGCGCCCCATCGGGCCGTCCAGCGTGATCGAGGCTGACGGAAGCAAGGCTCATTGGTCCGCCACCAACACCACGTCCTGCGCATCGATGCCGAGCATTATCGGCTCGCCCGGCGCCGGCAGTCTCGCCAGCACGTCGGAACGGCAATAGTCGCGCAATATCACCTGCCGGCCGTCCTTGAGCGCCGCATAGCAGACGAAGCTGTCGCCCTGGTAGATGACGTCGCCGACCGTTGCCGGCAGCGCATTGATATCGTCAGTCTGTTCGCCAGCGATCAGGCGCAGCTTCTCCGGCCGCACCACCATCAGGTGCCGGCCCGAGGACGGCATTGGATCCGTCATGCGCAGCTTGTTGCCTTCATGCCAGACGCCGCCATTGCGGCATTCAACCGGAATGAAGCTGGATTCGCCGATGAAGCCGGCAACGAACTTTGTTTTCGGCCTGGCGTAGAGGATCTCGGGCTGATCGATCTGCTCGATGCGTCCGGCATTCATGACGGCGACGCGGTCCGACATGGTGATCGCCTCACGCTGGTCGTGGGTGACGTAGACCGTCGTCATGCCGAGCCGGCGGTGCAGGTTGCGCAGCTCAATCTGCATGTGCTCGCGCAGGCCCTTGTCGAGCGCTGACAGCGGCTCGTCCATCAAGACGATGCGCGGCTCGAAGACAATGGCGCGGGCCAAGGCCACACGCTGGCGCTGGCCGCCGGAGAGCTGGTCGACACGGCGCTCGCCGAGGCCTTTCAGTTGCACAAGGTCCAGCGCCCTCTCGACACGCTCGGCCGTTTCGGCCGTCGACACGCGGCGCTGCTTCAGCGGAAAGGCGATGTTGTGGAAGACGTTCATATGCGGAAACAACGCATAGTTCTGGAACACCATGCCGATGTTGCGCTTGTGCGGCGGCATGGTGATGATCTCCTCACCGCCGACCTTGATGGAGCCGGCATTGGCCCGCACGAAGCCGGCCAGGATCATCAAGAGCGTCGTCTTTCCCGAGCCGGACGGCCCGAGCAGCGTCAGGAATTCGCCGGCCGCCACATCGAGGCTGAGATCGCTGAGGATGGAGACAGCACCGAAGCGCTTCTCGATACCGCTGATGCCGATGGGAAGCGCGGACTGCGCGAGAGACAAGAGCATCTCCTTCAACTCCGGATCATTTTTCGCGAAACGATGCGAAGCGGCGCCTCGTGGACGCCGCTCCGATATCGTTATTGCTGGATCAGGTTGTTGAATTTCTCGGTCGCCTCGACGAGGGTATCGCGCCAGAAGGCGGGATCCTGCAGCACCTGTTTCTTTACGTTCTCCGGCGCGGAATTGATGTCCTTGATGCGCTCGGGCGGAATCTTGCCGGTCTCGAAGGCCTTCTCGTTGGCCGGGCCGTTGTCGACATAGAGCGGCAGATTGGCTTGGAGATCGGGGCTGACGAACTTGGCCAGCGCCTTCATCGCGATGTCCTTGTTTTTCGAGCCTTTCGGGATGACCATGCAGTCGGCGGTGAGCACGCCCTGATCGAAGGAGAAGCTGACCGGCGCGCCTTGCTTCTTCAGCGTGCCGGCGCGGCCGTTCCAGATACTCGCCATGTCGACCTCGCCGTCCTTCACGAGCTGCATGGCCTGCGCGCCGGAGGTCCACCAGGCATCGATATGGCCCTTGACCTTGTCGACGGATTGCAGCGCGCCGTCGATGTCGACCGGATAGACCTTGTCGATCGGAATGCCCTTGGCTAAAGCGGCGACGCTCAGCGTCTCCGTTGCCTGGCTGCCGGAGAGCGCGCGGCGTCCAGGGAATTTCTCGACATTCCAGAAATCGGCCCAGGTCTTGGGGCCCTTGTCGCCGAAGACATCGGTGCGATAGATCAAAACCACCGAGGTGTAGGAGATGCCGACCCAGTCGTCATGAACAAGCTTCGGGTTGATGCCGCTCTTGTCGATGACGTTGTAATCGAGCTTCTCGAACAGGCCTTCCTTGGAGCCGCGCGCGCATTCGTCGGCGCCGAGTTCGGTGATGTCCCATTTCACGGCATTGCCGGTGACCTGCAGCCGCACGTCGTCGAGGCCGCTGGTGGTATCCTGCTTGATGGTGATGCCGAGTTCCTTGGCCGTTGGATCGAAAAACGCCTTGGTCTGCGCTTCCTGATAAGTGCCGCCCCATGAGGCGACGGTGATGGTGTCGGCGGCCGATGCCGGAACGGCGACCGTGGCCAGCAGGCCGGCGACGGCCAGACCGTGAATACAGAGTCTCTTCGTCATTTTCGCTTCTCCAACCGGTGTTCCCGTTATCGTTGATTTGGTATGCGAATTTGTATACAATTTTGAGTGTAATTCGCCGGAAGCCGATGTCAACATGGAGCATCGGGTTTTTTGGTGGTGGGGGAAGCAAGACGGTTCGGAGCGGCCGCTCGCCCTGAACCGGCTTGTTCAGGCAGACGCTAAAAGGCACTAGACTGCGATTCCATGACTGACCGTTGGAGGACGCTTGAGTAAGGAGAGAAAGAACACGCTGCGCGACTCGGTGTTCGAGGCGCTGAAGGCGTTGATCATCACCGGCCAGATCCCGCCGGGCGGCCGCGTGACGGAAAACGAGATCGCCGAGCGTCTGAAAGTCAGCCGCACGCCGGTGCGCGAGGCCTTCAACCGGCTGGAGCGCGACGGGCTGGTGATCGGGCGGCCGCGCCAGGGCTATGTGGTGGCCGAGTTCAACCTGACCATGTTCCGGGAGGCCTTCGACATCCGCGAGATGCTCGACGGGCGCGCGACCGAGCTGGCGGCGGCCAACGCCACCGCCGCCGACAAGGCACGGCTGCGCGAGATGCTCGCCGAATGCGAGCGGCTGGCGGCGATCCCCGACCGCAGCACCAGGGAGAAATTCGAGGAGCTCCAGGTCGGCATCGACCTGCACCGTGTGATCGCCGAAATCAGCGGCAATGAGATGCTGCATGGCATGCTTTGCGGCATCCTCGACAAATGCCAGCAATATGTCTGGACGGAGCTTCTGTGGCTGGACGAATGGAAGCTCACCCGCGAGGAACATGCCGGCATCGTCGATGCGATCTGCGCCGGTGACGTCACGCTGGCCGGCGAGCGCGCCCGCGCGCATGTCCGCGGCTCGCGCGAGAACATCCTGCGCCTGCTGCAGGCCAAGTCCGACTATCAGGGATTCTTTGCCAAGGCGTCTTGAGCCTAGGCCCGTTCCATCAGCTGGAAAGCATGGGGCAATTGGCGCCACGCCGCAGGCTGACATGCGCTACGTCGCCGACGCCGAATTGAGAACCGTCGGCCCGGCGCGGCGCATCGATGACGATCGCTATGCCTTGCCCGAGCTCGGCGTGGAGGCGCAGCGTGCGGCCGTGGAAGACGACGCCGCTGACCCGTGCCGGCGCGGTGCCTTCGCCGGCTTCACCAGCAACCAGGAGATCTTCCGGGCGCACGCCGATGGTGCGCATGTCGCCGGCGGCCGGCCTATCGCTATTGTCGGAAGTCGCCTCCAGCGGCAGGTCGCCGGCGGCAAAGCGCAGGCGCTCGCCGTCGCGGCCGACGAAGCGCGATTGCAACAGGTTCATCGTGCCGATGAAGGAGGCTACGAACCTTGTCGCGGGCCGATCGTAGAGCGTGGCCGGCGGCGCGATCTGCTCGATGCGGCCCTTGTTCATGACGACGATGCGGTCGGAGATAGACAGCGCCTCGGTTTGATCGTGCGTGACCATGACGAAAGTGGTGCCGAGACGCGACTGCAGCCGCTTCAGCTCGACCTGCATCTGCTCGCGCAGATGCGCGTCGAGCGCCGACAGCGGCTCGTCGAGCAGAAGCACGCGCGGCTCGCAGACGATGGCGCGGGCTAAGGCGACGCGCTGGCGCTGACCGCCGGACAATTCCGAGACGCGTGCGCGCAGCTTGTCGGCTAGGCCGACCATGTCGAGAGCCTCGCGGACCTGTTTGGCCTGCTCGGCGCCGGTGAGTTTGCGCAGCGACAGGCCGAAGCCGACATTGGCCGCGACGTCCATATGCGGAAACAGCGCATAGTCCTGGAAGACGGTGTTCACCGGCCGGTCGAATGGCCGCAGCCCGGTGATGTCGCGGCCTTCGAGCAGGACGTTGCCGCTCGAGGGGCTTTCGAAGCCGGCGATGACGCGCAAGCTCGTCGTCTTGCCGCAGCCGGAAGGGCCGAGCAGGGTCAGGAACTCGCCCGCGGCAATGTCGAGATCGACCGTATCGAGACCGACCACACCACCCGGAAAAACCTTCGAGACTTTAGCGAGACGAACGAGCGCGTCAGGCGCCATCGCGCACCTCGGACGGTTTCGTCGTGTTGACCCACAGGATCTGGCAGCGCTCGGCGCCGGGATTGCGGAAGGCATGCAGCAGCGTGCTCTTGAAGGCGAAGCTGTCGCCGGCTTTCAGCACATAGGTTGTGGCGTCCACCACCAGCTCGACTTCGCCGGTCATGACGAAGCCGAATTCGTGGCCGGCATGGGCGTAGGCTTCCGCCGTGCCGCCGCCGGCCTCCACGGTGACCAGCATGCCGGTGAGCGTGGCGGCGGGCGGCGACAGCAACGCCTTGGCGATGCCTTCGGATTTTACCGGGATCGAGCGGCGCTTGTCGGCACGCACGCAATAGAGATCGTTGACCGCTTCATTGCCGTCCGTGATCAGCGCCGACGGTTCGATGTCGAGCGCCGCCGCCAGCGGCCAGATCACCTTGACGCGCAGCGAGGACATGCCGCGCTCGATCTGGCTCAGCGCGCCGATGGAGATGCCGGCCTTGGCCGCGAGCTCGGCCAGCGACAGCTTGCGTTCGAGGCGCAATGCCCGCACGCGCCGGCCGACACGGATATCGGCATCGTCTTTCGGCTTTGCCGCCGCTTCGTCAAGAATGTCCATCTGTTCGTCCTTGTTGTCTTTCCACCGGTGCGGCGCAACGCCGCCAGGCTCCCCTTCTCCCCCTGTGGGAGAAGGTGTGGCCGAAGGCGACGGATGAGGGGTGCTCCAGCTTGGCGACGACGGCGATCCGTCCAACACCCCTCATCCGTCTCGGCGCTATCGCGCCGATCCACCTTCTCCCACAAGGGGAGAAGGGGGAGCTAGTCAGCCCCCTGCCTTCACCTTTTCGAACATCTTCGCCACGTCGTCATTCTGCTTCATCGGGCCGGTGAAGATGGTGCTCTTCAGCATCACCTCCGGATCGGCAGGCAGCTGCAGTTTCTCCAGCTCCTCCTTCGACACGCCGGCGAAAGCGGTCGAGAGGGAGCTGCCATAGCCATAGGACTGGATAAGGAATTTGCCGGAGTCGGCGTCGAGCCGGCTGTTGATGAAGTCATAGGCGAGATCGACGTTCTTGGCGTCCTTCAGCATGACGAAGCCGCAGGCCCAGGTCAGCATGCCTTCCTTCGGCTTCATGAACTCGACCGGCACGCCCTGCTTCTTCAACGAGGTCGCCGACGCATTCCAGGTCATGGCGGCGACCAATTGGCCGCTGGCCAGCGCCTGCTCGACCGAGGTCATGTCGGTGGTGTAGCTCGACAGCAGCGGCCGCTGCTCGCGCAGCTTTTCGGCCACCTTGTCCATCTGCTCCGGTGTCATGTCGAAGGGGTTCACGCCCGCCAGAAGGGCCGCGACGATCGGAGTGTCGTGCACGGCGTCGATGGTCGCCATGCGGCCGGCATATTGCTTGTCCCACAGAAGGTTCCAGCTCGCCTCGGGGCTCTTCACCAGATCGGTGCGGTAGAGGATCGAGGTGTTGCCCCAGTCCCAGGGCACCATCCACACCTTGCCGTCGCCGGCCTGCAGGTCGGGCAGGTTCTTGAACACCGGGAAGATCGAATCCCAGTTCTTGATGCGCTTGGTGTCGATCGGCTGCAGCAGGCCTTCCTTGTTCCAGCGCGCCACCTTGTCGTAGCAGGGATGCGCGATGTCAGGCCTGAAGCCGGCCTTGACCTTGGTGAAGGCGTCGTCGTCATCGCCGAAGATCGTCGCCTCGACGCCATCGGGATGAGCGGCAAGGAAGCTCTTGTTGAAGTCGGGCAATTCGTAGCCCGACCAGGTGAAATATTGCAGCTTGTCGGCGGCAAGTGCGACTGTCGACGACAGTGCGAGCGCCAGTGCGGCAAGGCCGGCTCGGGCTTTTTGTCCGGTGAGCGATTTCAGGTGGACTATCATTTTCGTTCTCCTCTTCTTTGTTGTGGTTCAGGCTGGATTGCGACGCGCGGCGCCGAGGCCGCGATGGCGAAGGATTTCGGCTGTGCCGGCGATGATGACCGACACGGCGAGGATCACCGTGCCGAGCGCCATGACGGTCGGCAGCGAGCGCGGAAAGCGCAGCTGGCTCCAGATGTAGAGCGGCAGCGTCGGCTCGGTGCCGGCGAGGAAAAAGACGACGATGAACTCGTCGAAGGAAATCAGGAAGGAGAGCATGAAAGCCGACAGCACGGCGGGCAAGCTGAGCGGCAGCATCACGCGCCGGAACGTCGTCCAGTCGGAAGCGCCGAGGTCGAGAGCCGCCTCGCGGATCGTCTTCGGGATGGCGGCGAAGCGGCTGCGCATCACCACGACCGTCGTCGGCAACGCGACGAGGATGTGGCCGAGCACGATGGAAACGCGCGATGGGCCGAGGCCGATCAGATTGACCAGGATCAGCAGCGAAATGCCGACGATGACGCCGGGGATCAGGATCGGCAGCCGGGCGATGGCGCTGATCGTGGCGGCAAGCGGCGAACGGCCATAAAGGTCCATATAGGAAACGGTGATGCCGCAGAGCGTCGCGCCGAAGGCAGCGATGACGCCGATGACCAGGCTGTTGGCCAGGGCGCCGGACAGCGCCGGATTGCCATAGAGCGTCCGGTACCATTCGAGCGTGAAACCCTGCAGCGGAAACGCCGCCTGGATCGAGTTGTTGAAGGAAAACAGCGGGATCAAAAGCACCGGCAGATACAGGAAGACGAGATAGCCAAGCACGTAGAGGCCGAGCCAGCCGCCGCCTGCGTTGGTGCCGGCCCGGGCGCTCATGTGCGGCTGCCGAACCGGCGATCGGCGCCGCGCGCTACCAGCACCACGCAGAGGATAACCAGCATGACGCAGACCGAGAGCGCGGCGCCGAACGGCCAGTCGTTGGCCTTGCCGAATTGCGACTGGATCAGCGTGCCGATCATGGTGCTGGCCGGGCCACCGACCATGGCCGGCGTGACATAGTCGCCGATGGTCGGCACGAAGACGACGAGCGCCGCCGCCAGCACGCCCGGCATCGAATTGGGCAACACGACGCGGCGGAAGCTGGTGAAGGGCCGCGCGCCGAGATCGGATGCGGCTTCAAGCAGCGATTTCGGGATCGTATCCAGCGCCACGTAGATCGGCAGGATGGCGAAAGGCGCGTAGGCGTGGGCGAGTGTCACCACGACCGCAGCCGGCGTGTTGAGGAAGGCGAGCGTCGGCTCCTTCCAAAGGCCGCTTTCGATAAAGGCGGAATTCAGCACGCCATTATAGGCAAGCACAATCTTCCAGGCGAAGACGCGCAGGAGATAGCTGGTCCAGAAGGGCAGCGTGACCAGGAAGAGCAGCAGGTTGCGGCGGCGGCCGGCATGGAAGGCGAGGTAATAGGCAACCGGATAGGCGGTGACGACGGTCGCCAGCGTCACCACGCCGGCAATCACCAGCGAGCGCAGCGTCACCGTCCAGTAGAGCGGATCGGTGGCCACGGTGATGAAATTTTCGACCGTCAGGCCAACCCCGAGCAGCGAACCGTCATTTCCCCTGAAGGCGAGAAAGACCACCAGGCCAAGCGCGAACAGGATGAGGAAGAAAGTGACCAGCCCGCCCGGCAGCAGCATGGCGAAGCGGAAGACCGGTGAGATACGGGTTTCCGGCGATGGCCGCGCTGCAACGATGGTCGACATCAGAGTGCCTATTGGCTCCATCGGATTTTTGAAATCGGCTAATGTTTTTTCATATTTATGAAAGTGTCAAGCAGATTCGCTTGTGCGCATTCGGCATCAACGCTCGAACGCGTCGAGCATGCGGTACCAGGTGATTGCCGCGGCGACGCCGACTTGGCGGAAGGCGTGGAACGGGATCGGCCGGATCGGCGAAAGCGGGAAAGGCAATTGGCTGACGTCCCCGGTCGCGAGGTAACCGGCCATGCGCTTGCCGAGCGCGCTCATCAGGCCGACGCCCCTGCCCTGGCAGCCGACGACCGCGAGCAGGCCCTTTTCCGGCTCATGCAGGTGCGGCAGGTGATCCGGCGTCAGCGCCACGCGGCCGAACCAGCGCTTTTCGATGGCGATGCCGGCAAGCGCCGGATAGAGGCGGGTGAGCGCGCGTTCGCAATGCGCCCAATCGGCCGCGCTTGAAGGCAGCGCCATGCGGCCACGGCCGCCCAGCACCATCCGGCCATCGGGACTCCGGCGGTAATAGACGAGGATGCGGCGGGAATCGGAAACGGCCTGACCGCCCGGCAGGATGCTTGCGGCAAGCTCGGCCGGGAGCGGCGCGGTGGCGATCTGGAAGGAATGCAGCGGCACGATTGTTTGCGCGAGGCCAGGCAGAAGGCCGTCCGTATAGGCGTTGGTGGCGAGCACGACCGACCTGGCGCGCAACTCGGCACCGCCTTGCGTCGAGACTCGCCAGGCGCCGGCTTCGTTGCGGAGCTTCACCACGCGCTGCTGCTCGGCGATTCTGGCGCCGGCGGCCAAGGCGACGCGGGCGAGCTCGAGCGTGTAGGACAGCGGATCGATGACGCCGGCCCGGCTGTCCAGCCAGCCGCCGAGATACCCTTTGGCGCCGGTCATGGCCGCGATCTCGGCCCGGTCAAGCAATTTGACGTCGGCACCCCGCGAGCGCCATTGGCGGTCCCGGTTCGCTGCCGCGATCAAAGCGGTCTCGGTGTGCGCGGCCTGGATCCAGCCGTTGCGCGTGAACGGCACCGCCAGCTTCTCGTCTCGGATCACGTCGAACACGGCATCGGCCGTCGCGGCGGCGAACGCGACGAGGGCTTCGCCGCGCTCCTTCCCGAAGTGTTCGATCAGCCACTCCGGATCGTATTTGAGGCCGGGAATGACCTGGCCGCCATTGAGGCCTGAAGCGCCCTGCCCGATCAAGCCGGCATCCAGCACCTGAATGGAAAGGCCCGCGCGCGCCGCATGAAGTGCGGTCGACAGCCCCATGATGCCGCCGCCGACAATGACCACGTCCAGCGTGGCACCGGCCGAAAGCTCCGACTGGAACGCCGTGGCCGCCTGGGGCTTTCGCCAGATCGGATCGGAAAAGCCTGCGGCCAAGAGGATCACCTAACGCGCTGGAGCTTGGTGAAAATTCTATTGCATATTTCATAGATTTGAAAGAACGCTTCGATGGGCCAGTTCGGTTGTGGCTGTGTGACAGCACATGCATGGTCATAAATGTTGCGGCTGGCGGGATAGACGTTTCCGCGAAATCGGGGAAAAGTGCCGCGCGCGAAAAATTGAGAGGAATGATGCCATGACCGATCCGACCCGCTTGCCCGCCGATGGAATTTTCGTCGGCCGCGCCAAGACCAGCGCCGCTTCCCATCCGCTGGTGGTGACGGTGCGGGACGGACAGGTCATCGACGTCACCTCGAGCGCGGCGCCTACAGTGCGCGATCTTTGCGAGTTGAAGGATCCGGCTGACTATCTGCGCTCGGCCAAGGGCAAGGCGATCGGCGCGCTGGAAGAGATCGCGGCGAACAGCTTCGAGGCCAAACGTGACGCCGGGAAGCCCATCCTGCTCTCGCCCGTCGACCTGCAGGCGGTGAAGGCCTCCGGCGTCACCTTCGTCGTCAGCCTGCTCGAGCGCGTCATTGAGGAACAGGCGCGCGGCTCGGCCGAAAAGGCCGACGCCATCCGCGCCGACATCGCCGGACTGATCGGCCACGATTTGTCGAAGCTCAAGCCCGGCTCGCCGGAAGCGATGGAGATCAAGGCCAAGCTGATCTCGCGCGGCGCCTGGTCGCAATATCTCGAAGTGGGCATCGGCCCGGACGCCGAGATCTTCACCAAGTGCCAGCCGATGGCTTCCGTCGGCTTCGGCGCCGATGTCGGCCTGCATCCTGTCTCCACCTGGAACAATCCGGAGCCCGAGATCGCCATGATCGCCGACAGCTCGGGCCGCATCGTCGGCGCCACGCTCGGCAACGACGTCAATCTGCGCGACGTCGAAGGGCGCTCGGCGCTGCTGCTCGGCAAGGCCAAGGACAACAACGCCTCCGCTTCGCTCGGGCCGTTCGTCCGCCTGTTCGACGAGACATTTTCGATCGCGGACGTGAAGCGCGCCACGGTGCGGCTCAGCGTCGAGGGCGAGGACGGCTTCTCGCTGGAGGGCGCGAGCTCGATGGCCGAAATCAGCCGCTCGCCGGAGGAACTGGTCAAGGCGGCAATGGGACCGCACCACCAGTATCCGGACGGGCTGGCGCTCTATCTCGGCACCATGTTCGTGCCTTCGAAGGATCGCGGCGAGAAGGGCAAGGGTTTTACGCACAAGGTCGGCGACATCGTCACCATCTCGTCGGAAAAGCTTGGCGCGCTCACCAATCGCGTGCGCCTGTCGCCCGACTGCCCACACTGGACCTATGGCGCCAGCCACCTGATGCGCGACCTGGCTAAGGCGGGGCTGATCTAAAGCCGCACCAGACAGCGGTTGCTTCGAGGCCAATCCGTGCAGCGGATGGCCGATGGTGCCGCTTGCCCAACGAATATCGCCGCAGCTGATGCAATCTGATGGGATTGCTGATGGCGCCCGCGCCTGTGCCAACATCCATTGGCGATGGAGGCTTGCCAGCGCCGCAAAAAAGAGAATGCTCTAGACGTTCCGGTCGGCGCCGGCAGGAGGTGCGGTCCAAGGCCGCGTCGCGCTGATCCAGGAGGAGAGTTTCAACATGGGAGGAAATCGAATGCTTTCGCGGCTAAGACTGCTCGTGCTTGGCTTCATCGCCATGCTCGCCATTCCGGCGATGGCTGAGGCCAAGACGTTCTACTGGATTTCGCATGGCGGCCCGGCCGATCCGGTCTGGACCTACTTCCTGGCCGGCGCCAAGCAATGGGCGAGCGACACCGGCAACAAAGTGAACACCTCGTTCCACAATGGCGATGTGGCGTCACAGCAGGAGGCCGTCCGCGCCGCCATCTCGGCCAAGGCCGACGGCATCGTCACCACCAGCCCCGATCCGGGCAGCCTTGTCGAGATCGTCAAGGAAGCGCGCGCGGCCAATATCCCGATCATCAACTTCAACACGCCCGATCCGAAGGCCAACTTCAACGCCTATGTCGGCGGCGACAATGTCACCTTCGGCAAGCACTGGGCGCAATACCTGGTCGACAAGGGCCTGGTGAAGAAGGGCGATTTCGTCTGGATGCCGGTCGAGGTCCCCGGAGCCACCTATGGCGTGCAGGAAGAGGAAGGCATCAAGAGCGTGTTCGGACCCGCCGGCATCACCTATGAGGTGACCGAAGCGACGCTCGATCAGGCCGAAGTGATCAACCGCATGGTCGACTATCTCACCGCCCACAAAGGCAAGGTGAAGGCGATCATCGGCCTCGGCGATCTTGTCACCGGCTCGATCAAGCGCGTGTTCGACCAGGCCGGCGTCAAGCCGGGCGAAATCCCGGTCGTCGGCTGGGGCAACTCGCTCGACACCACGCAGGAAGTGCTGAACGGCTACGTCAATGCCGGGCAGTGGCAGGACCCGCAGGCGACCAGCTATGTGGCGCTTTCGCTGGCCAACATGGCCGCCAGCGGCATCCCCCCAGGCTTCAACGTCATCACCGGCGCGCTCTATGAGAAGGACACCGCCGGCGTCTACGACAAGATCCTGTCCGGCAAATAATCCCTGACATTTGCAGTCGCGGCCTTCGGGCCGCGACCGCTTTCCTGTACCGTCGAGCCCTGTCTGGTCGGAGCGGGCTTCAGCCAATCATTCACGCCGCGGGCTCAATGGAAAACCGTTCCTTCATTCAAAGTTTCATCGCGCGAGCGGAATTCGGTCCGCTGGTGCTGCTTATCGTCGAGCTCGTCGTCTTCTGGGGTATCAATCCCGACTTCCTGTCGCCGCAGAACATTTCGAACATCCTGGCCTTCACCGTCGAGCTCGGCCTGATCGCGCTGGCGATGACGCTCCTGATGACATCGGGCGAATTCGATCTTTCGGTCGGCTCGTTGTTCGGCTTCTCGCCAGTGCTGATGTGGACGCTCTTCAACAGCGGCGTCACTTCGCTGGAGATGGGCCTGCTGATCGCGCTGATCGTTGCTGCCCTGATCGGGCTGGTGAATGGCTGGTTTGTCACCCAGCTCAAGATCCCGTCCTTCCTCGTCACGCTCGGCATGCTGCTGGTCGTGCGCGGCTCGGCGCTGTTCATCACCGACGGCTTCCCGCAGCGCACCTGGAGTGCGGAAGGCAGCTGGCTGGCGAACATCCTGGTCGGCGATTTCTATCTCGGGCCCTTCCGCATCTATGCATCGCTGTTCTGGTTCATCGGCGCTGCGATCGTGCTGGGCTATGTGCTGACGCAGAGCCGGACCGGCAACTGGATCCAAGCCGCCGGCGGCAATCCGAACGCGGCCCGCGCGCGCGGCGTCAACGTCAGCCGCGTCAAGGTCGGCCTGTTCATCCTTTCGGCGGTGATGGCTTCCTTGGCCGGGGTGATCTCGTCGCTGCGCACCTCCGCGGCCAACCCCAACAGCGGCACGGGCTACGAGCTCGAGGTCATCGCCATGGTGGTGATCGGCGGCACGGCGCTGACCGGCGGGCGCGGCACCATCGTCGGCACGGTGCTCGGCATCCTGATCCTGCGCGTGATGCGCAACGGCATCGTGCTGATCGGCGTGCCGGGGCTCGCCTACAATATCTTCATCGGCGCGATCATTCTCGGCATGATGGCCCTGCATTCATGGCTCGAACGCCGGCACCAGGCGGGGACTTAAGACGATGGCCGAGCCTCTGATCCGCATGACAAACATTCGCAAGTCCTACGGGCGCGTGCAGGCGCTGGTGGACGCCAATTTCCACGTCAATGAAAAGGAGATCGTCGGCCTGCTCGGCGACAACGGCGCCGGCAAGTCGACGCTGATCAAGGTGCTCTCGGGCGCCGTGCCGCTGACCAGCGGCGACATCTTCATCCGCGGCAAGAAGGTCACGCTGCGCAGCACCAGCGATGCGATCGCGCACGGCATCGAGACGATCTACCAGGACTCGGCGCTGGTCACGCAGCTGTCGATCGCGCGCAACCTGTTCCTCGGGCGCGAGCCGATCAAGGCGCCGCGCTTCCTCAACCGCATGGACCAGGACGCAATGAACGCGGTGGCGCGCGACCTGCTCAGGCAGGTCGGCATCACCAAGAACATCCCGCCGACGACACCGATCGGCTCATTGTCGGGCGGCGAGCGGCAGGCCGTGGCGATCGCGCGCGCCATGCATTTCGACAGCGATCTCATCATCCTCGACGAACCGACCAACAATCTCGGCGTCGCCGAGACGCAAGGGGTCCTAAGCTTCGTGCGCAGCGCCCGCGATTCCGGCCATTCCTGCATCTTCATCGCGCATAACATCCATCACGTCTTCCAGGTGGTCGACCGCATCGTGGTGATGCGCCGGGGCAAGGTGGTGGCCGACGACATCGATCCGAAAAAGACAACGGTCGCCGAGGTCGAGCGCGTCATCACCGGCATGTCGGACAAGGAAATCCGCGACGCGATTTCCGACAGCCGGCAATCGCATGGCTGAGGGCTGACCGCAGGCCGATCGGCTGCCGGCAGCCCCTTCACGCCCGCCGCTGGCACAGGATTGCATCAGCGCCTATGACTGGACCCATGAAAGCCACCGTAGCCGATATCGCCCGGAGCTGCGGCCTGTCGACCGCGACCGTCGACCGAGTGCTCAACAACCGCCCAGGCGCAAGCGCGGCCAATCGGCAGCGCGTGCTGGAAGCGGCCAAGCAGCTCGGTTATCTGCCGACGCTCGACCAGGTCGTGCTGCCGTCGAAGCCGGCGCATCTCGAATTCTTCCTCCCGATCGGATCCAACGCCTTCATGGCCGATCTCGCCCATCACATCGAGGACTATGCCCAGCGTCTGCCGCTGGTCGCTTCCTGCCGCATCCACAACCTTGCCGGCATTTCGCCGGGCGCGCTGCAGAGCGCTCTGGAGAATCTGTCGCTCAAGGCCAACGGTGTCGGCATGATCGCTGTCGATCATCCGCGCACGCGCAACATCCTGCGCGAGTTGGTCGATGCCGGGATCAGGCTGGTTACGCTGATCTCGGATGTGCCGGCGGCACCCCGCTCAGCCTATGTCGGCATCGACAACCGGGTGGCGGGCCGCACGGCGGCGCTGCTGATGGGCCGCTTCCTTGGCGACCGCACCGGACATCTGGCGATGGTGGTCGGCTCGCGCTCCTATCGCGGCCACGAGGAGCGCGAGATGGGGTTTCGTTCGGTGCTCGCCGAAGACTTTCCCAACCTCACGGTCTCAAGCGCCACCGAGAGCAATGACGACCCGGACGCCAGCTATCGCGCGACCATCAAGGCGCTGCACAACGAACCGGAGCTGCTCGGCATCTATTGCGTCGGCGCCGGACGGTCCGGCGTGGCCAAGGCCTTGCTCGAGGTCAAGCCACGCAAGAAGCCGGTCTTCATCTGCCACGACCTGACCAAAGAAACACGGCGCTATCTCGTCGACGATCTCGCCGACGTTGTCATCGACCAGAATGCGCGGCTGATCGCCGAGCAGTCGGTGATCCGCCTGCTCGGCTCCATCGCCTCGTCGGCGCCGTACCTGACCAAGAAATTCATCGAGCCGCGGCTGATCTTCAAGGAAAACGTGCCGGTGCAGTAGCGCGGGCGGCCGTTCGCTTATTTGTCTGACGATTGATCCCGCAATTCTGCACAGCAGCTATGCAGGTTTCGCAATTGCCGAATCGTTAGGCACCTCGTATTTATCTGGGTGTCGGCCGTCTCCTCCTCCCAGATGTGATGCCGACGCTGAGTGCGGTACACCTCCTCCCGTGCCGTATTCGAAATCGAGCCCGCTGCCACCTCCTCCCGGCAGCGGGCTTTTTCTTTGCGTGCCAAAGGCGGAGGCGAAGCCACCTAGCCTTTCGCCGTCACTAGATTGGAGCTGAGTTCGAAAGCGACTCCCGATCCATCCGCATAAGACTGCAGCACGGGCGCGCTCCCGCTCATGATGTCCTCCACGACGTGCTTGCGTTCCTGATCGGCCATCGCCTTGCCGGCGGCGCTCATGCCGACCAGGGCCATCGTGTTCAACCGCAGGAGAGGCGCCCCGTCCTCTAAGCGTATCCTGCGCGATATTGTCCTTGATCGGACGTCGTGGAAACCGGCGTCCCGGAGCAGCGCCTCGATCAGCGCCGCATTCCCAAAGCTGTGGCGCAGGTCCACCACTGGACCGAGGAGGCGCTCGGCGCGGCGGAGATCCCGAAAGAAGGGGATTTCATCATCGGGGCGCCACGTGGCAACGGCCAGCCGGCCACCCTGCGCCAGTGCTCGCCGCATCTCCGCCGCCGCAGCGGATTTGTCGGGAAAGAACTGGAGCCCTTGTTGACAGACGATCACGTCGAACTGCTCTCCGTCATGGAGGGGCAGTGCACCGGCATTACCTACGCGCCAATCGATGTCTGGCGCCACGGTGCGCGCGACAGCAAGCATATCTGCATTGATGTCGATGCCGAGGACATATCCGGCGGCGCCGAGCCGTTCCCTGGCAACCCGGGCAACTATTCCCGTGCCGCAGGCGATGTCCAACACACGATGGCCTGGAGACAGCTTCAGTTCTTCGAAGGTCACTTCTGCCCAGGGGCGAAAGAGAGGACCCACGAGCCAGCGCTCATACATCTCGGAAAACTTGCCTGACCCATAGTCTCTCATGTTCCCTGTCAAGATTGAAGGCAAGAAGGCTCGCCTGCTTGGCAGGTTTGCCATGCAGTCGGATCG